>DAONFN010000056.1:0-11565 GCA_035403625.1 Bacteroidales bacterium | reverse complement strand
CTTCATCCATCGGGGTGAGCCCCTCCTTGGCATCGACCAGGAAAAGGATCACGTCCGACTCCTCAATGGCAAGCCTGACTTGCTTCTTGATCTCGTCTTCGAAAACATCGTCGGACTGGTGGACATATCCCCCGGTGTCGATTACCGAATACTCCTTGCCGTTCCAGTCGCCATGGCCGTAGTGACGATCGCGGGTCACCCCGCTGGTGGGATCGACAATGGCATCCCGCCCACCGCATAAACGGTTGAAAAGCGTTGATTTTCCCACATTGGGCCTTCCGACGATCGCGATAATATTTGACATATCCTTAATGTGCTAATGTGCTGATGTGCTGATGTGCTGATGTGCTGATGTGCTGATGTGCTGATGTGCTAATGTGCTGATGTTTTTGATGTGTAGATATAGTTGAAAGTCACTTGACCACTTGATCACTCAATCACTTGATCACTCAACCACCGGACCACCCGACCACTATTCAATATATCCAAACCTCCTCAACGCCCGGTCATCTTCCCGCCAGTCTTTGGCCACTTTCACACGAAGATCCAGGAAAATATGCTCACCCAGGAATGATTCGATATCACGCCTGGCTTCGGTTCCCAGTTTCTTTATGGCAGTACCCTGATGACCCAGCAGGATCCCTTTCTGGCTGTCGCGGGTTACATGAATGGTGGCCGACACCTTGGTAAGGTGTTTTTCTTCGGTAAAGGAATCGATGGTTACTTCGGTCGAATAAGGTACCTCCTGAGAAAAATTAAGGAGGATCTTTTCCCGGATGATCTCGGAGATGAAGAATCGCTGCGAACGGTCGCTCAGCTCTTCCTTCGGGTAATAGGGAGGTGATTCGGGCAGCAGTCTCAGGATCGCTTTGAGTACCTGGTCGAGATTGAGGTTGTGCAGTGCGGAAACCGGAAGGACCGTGGCGGCAGGCATGGTTTTCATCCATCGCAGGGCCTCCTGCTCAAGGGCTTCCATATTGCCCAGGTCGATCTTGTTGATGACCACAATGACGGGGACTCCCGTTTCACTGATCTTTCGCAGGATCTCCTCGTGGTTGAATTCATTGCCGAATTCGGTGACCAGCAGGATCAGGTCGGCGTCATCCAGGGAGGAAAAGACGGCCGACATCATGGCTTCCTGGAGTTTGTAGTGGGGGCTGATCACCCCGGGTGTATCGGAAAAGACCACCTGGTAGTCGTCGCCGCTGAGGATTCCCATGATGCGGTGACGGGTGGTCTGCACCTTGGGGGTGATGATGGAAAGCCGTTCACCGATCAGGGCGTTCATCAGGGTTGATTTCCCGACATTTGGGTAGCCTACAATCGAGACAAAACCAGCTTTGTGTGACATTTTTTAATGGGGTATTGTGAAAAACCGAAAGTAATCGTATCTTTGCCGTTCGAAAGAATTTGCAAAGGTAGCAAAAATATACTGCGGGGTGGAGCAGTGGTAGCTCGTTGGGCTCATAACCCAAAGGCCAGAGGTTCGAATCCTCTCCCCGCTACGAAATCAAGTGCAAGGTGCAAAGTGCAATATTAATTTGCACTTTGCACTTTTGGTTTTACACCTTACACTTTTAACTTTTCGGGGATCCAGGATCAATCGGATCAGGATCAAAAGTTGGATCAAGAGGAATTTCTGGCAACTCAGTCATGCCATCCGGTACCGTTACCGGGTCTTTATTTTTTCTCCTCTTCTAAGATGAGAGTGTCGATGAAACCTGATTGTTTCAAGATCCTGAGCAAGCGCGATGCTTCATCAAAGGATGGCAAATCGATGATCCTTACGCTATACATCCCCTTGTCGGAAAATATTTTCACATTCCGGTTGTAAGTTTTACTAACGGTTTCTTGCAGGGATTGCGCACGCTGCAGTATGTCGAACGTCCCTACCTGGATCATGAACGGTTCCGGGCGGCTGATCTCTTTACCCGGTGTATCTTGCTTCGTGGGAGTGTCGGGAATGAACCCCGTGGTGTCGGACCCCTCATTCCGGTGGCCCATTTCGGGAAGGTTAAGACTGTCTGTTCCACTCGCCTTGCCGGATGGTTCTCCCGGTACGAGTAAAATCCGGAGACCTTCGTGGAAGTCGCCTGCAGCGGTGGCTTTAATCTCCACCCGGAGGGTGTCTTTTTGCATGACACCGAGAAAATTCATCTGGGCCTGATCGACGGTAAGCGTG
The DNA here is from genome assembly GCA_035403625.1 of Bacteroidales bacterium. GTDB lineage: Bacteria > Bacteroidota > Bacteroidia > Bacteroidales > FEN-979 > CAIVAT01. The sequence goes on along the minus strand of DAONFN010000056.1, from coordinate 9,383 downwards.
TACCTGCCCGGCAGGATGTCCATCGAGTAAAAGGTACCTTCCGTGAAGGTTTGTACCATCTGCCTGAGCTGACCATCGGGCCCTTTCAGCATCAGCCGCAATCCCCCCTGCGGAACTTCAATCCCGTTCTTCAGAATGTACACGGTACCTTCGATGGTTCCGCTGTGACAGAAAGGAATCTCAATCCTTTTATACTGGTTGGGATCAGCAATAAAGGAAAATTCGTCCTTAAGAGGGATCAGGGTGGGATCGGAAATTGCATCGCGGTTAACGCGGAGGTTATACCGATAGTAACCAAGTAGTTGCGAGAATCGCAGGATGCTGTCACGACCTACCTCACTTATGGCCGGCTGATCAAGCAGGATGCCGTTGTCGGGCAGGAGTTCCTCGCCCTTATCATGGAAGCCGGAATTGTTATCATCCACGAACTGGACGACTTCCAACCCCGATTTTCCGACTTGCTGGCGGTCGCTGAAATTAACGTGAGGCTTGTGTGTGTCCATCCCGACACTGCCGTAAATACTTTGGGCCGCGGTGTAGTCATGTCCGTTGTACAGTACTCTGGTTGTGGAGCGCACATGTTTGAGATCGATGGTGAGTCCGACCTGGGTAAAAAAGGTATGGGCGGGAAAATTGTACAAACCGCGCAGGTCAACACGTCCGGACCTGAAAACCGACCTGGCAAGTTGAAGCTCTGCAACCTGGATCCGTCGCTGATTCAGGTCATATTGGATCTGTCCGTTTATGTTGATTCCCCTGAAAACGCCGGGCACCTTGAGTGACTGGGGGATGGTGAAGGTGGCCGAACCGGTCAGTTTTCCCCCGTATAAGGTATGTTTGCCTTGATCCGTGAGAAGGTTGTCGTTGTACCCCAACCGGATGTTGACAGGTCCCGGCATGATGGTCAGGTCGGCGCTGTAAATGGTGATTTTCCTGCTGCCTGAAACGGATTGCTCGCCCGAGAGTTGGAATGAGGTTTTAACGGCTGCGACCTGAAAGGGAAGGTAAATTCTTGCCGAATAGGCATGGTCGGCATACCGGGTATTGAACCGGTTATAACCTTCGAACTTCGTATAGATGAAAGCCAGGCTGAGATCGTTCGGATAGATGACGCTGCCGGTGAGCCGGTAAAAGGATTGGGGTGCAAGATCCAGATTGAAAAGGTATTGCTTGCCGATCCGCGCTGATACACTGCTGTAATACAGGTTAGCGCCCCCTGAAAAATGGCTCCCGGAATGATCTGCCCCGATTTTAGCGGTGAGCCACCGGGTTATTCCAACTGAAGCATCGGCGTGAAGCAAAAAGGATTTGATCGATGTGTCGCTGGGTATATACTCGGGTTTTCCGGCCTGAATGGAATAAGTGACTGTACCGGGAGGGAGAAAAGTATAGGGCACCTGCAATTGTCTTTCAATGGTTTTGGATTGACCTGATGGACTGAAAATCCGCAGGTTAGTCCGGGTGGTTCCGTATGACAACGGCATTCTGAACCGGTAGTGTCCGAGTTCATCGGCGCGCTGGAGGCCGGCATACTGGCCGTTCACATACAGCTCGATCTCCGAGCCCGGATCGGCTGAACCATCGGCAATGTAATAAGAACAAACCTTGCGGGGTTCTATCGGATCATTGGTGATGGCAGCCCCATAGATCGGATAGGGCAGGAGTCCGGTTGTGGTCAATTGTCCGGCGGTGAAGGAAGAGATGAATTTATTCTGCAGGATACCCAGACGCCACCTGAGCCCGGAGATATCCGTGTGTGAATACCCGCGGCTGTCATAAAATCCGGTGATATTTCCCTGCAGGTCGCCTCCGAGCAGTTCCATTCCGCCCCCGAATGAGTAGTTCAGGCTCTGGATCCCGTTGACGGACCCGGCGGCGATATAATAGTCAAGCATGGCACCATTGGCAAACGAGAACTTCCGGTCATAAAGAAGGGGATATTTGTCATGGGCGGTCGAACGGGGGTCTTTCCTGGCACGCTCGCGGTCAATGCGTTCCTCCACCGGAAGCCGGAATTTGCTTTTCAGGGTGATCTGGAGGTGATCGACATCCACGGTAAATTTTAGTCCGAAAACTTTTTCAAACAGCACAGGATCCAGGTAATAATCTGATTCCCCCATCCTGAAATCCTGATCCCCCAGCGCGAATTTCTCCTTTCCCAGTGAGATCCTGTGCGAGGCAAGGTCGATCGCATACGATTCGTTGTCATGCGAGAAGGTGCCGCTGATGATACGGTTTCCGACATTTACTGAGTAGTTGATTTCGAGAAGACTGAACAACCCGGTGACGGGAAGGAAAACCCTGCCGTTGCCGTTATCGTAAATGACATCCAGGTAAACACTGCGCACGGCAGGATGCATGAAGGTGAAGGTGACGGATTCTTCCTGGCTGTTGCTCCGTAAGGGCAGGCACAGGAAGAGAAGGGTGATGCCATACAGGACGCAATGAAAGGTTGTGACCGCAAAATCCGGGATTCTTTTCATTCCAGCAGGGTGGGCCTTACGGCATCATGGGTGAGATCATTTACGTGGATTGCACCTGGCGGTCAACGTTCATTTGTCGTCGAATGACCGTATCTCGATCGCGGATTCATGGACCTTGGTGGGGGCCTGGACCGGATCCTGCGGCAGCATATCGTTTCGCTTTGTTTCAAAGGAGAGTGCCAGAACGTATTTCCCGGGAGGGACCCCCTTGAGTGGCAGGTCCAGGGTCCGGGTGAAATCGAAGTAAACGGATACAGTGGTACTGGATTCGGCCAGGACCTTCCCGGCATCATCTTTGATCCGGGCATGCAGAGTGCCCAGAAATGGGGAATCGCCGGTGCGGTGAAGCCTGAGAAGCAGATGAAGAACGCTGTCCTGCTGATTTGCCTCCAGCTTTTGCAGATCAAGACCCGTTCTGACCTTCCCGGAATGATAGAATACGGCTGTGATCTGCTCGAAGTTAAAGGTCAGGTGGGTCGAAATTTCCTCCGTGGGGGTTTCCGATACCGGGCTGGCGGTTGGCGTGGCAAAGATCTTGACCCGGGTGAAGAAGAAACCCTCCTTCTTTTTTTCGGAAGGATTCAGTTGCATGCGCACCGTGCGCTGTTTCCCCGGTGGCAGGAGAAAGGCATGGGGAAAATACCGGATCCTGGGATCCAGGGCAAACTGATGATAGGCGAGCGTATCGGCATAATTCATGGTAAAATTACCGAGACTGTCGCTGGTGGGATAACCAAAGGAGAGGGAAATCCTGACTTCGTAGGTTTTGTTTCCGTTATTCGTCACAAGCAGGTCCCCCACACCTGACTTGCTGTCGAGGAATACAAACGAAGGTGAAAACGCAATCTGACCTTGAAGGGGATTCAGATAGAGATGAATGGCTGATAAAACAAGCAACGATGAGATGACGATGCGATTCATGGCAATTGGATTTAATTCCTTTCCTTGGTGAAACTTTTGATCGGGGGAAGAACCTGCCTCAAAACCCGTGGTTTGTCACGGTGATGAGGCAGGTTCTGACATCCGGCGGAAAAAATTAATTATATTCCGCTACCAGCGTACATTTATCACCATATTCACCCAGAGCGGTCGTATTGGCAGTCGTTGTAATGGTTGCCCCGATGAACACATAAATGTCATTACCGGTTCCTGATACGGTTGTCCAGTCGGTAACGGTTCCTTCGCCGGCATTGAAAGTCGAGCCGGGGTTCTGAAAATCATAGGCTGTTGCAAAGCTGCCGATATTCATGGTGGCCGTTCCGTTAAACTTGGTCAGTACGGTAGGAACATTGCTGAGTTTATAGTCAACCTGTGCGTCTCCGCTCCTGACGATCTTACCTACCCCTGCGTGAACGCCGTACTGAGCTCCTCCGGCTGATCCGGTGACGGTTCCATCCGGCGCCACGGTCTTGGTCAGTCCCGATGTCTGGGCAATGGTCCCGAAGAACAACGAGTCAATCTGGGATACTGCCAATTCGGAAGAAACCCATGCACCGACGCGGATGTCGGAGGACTGCTGCTGATTTTGGGCCATAGCGAATGTTCCAAAGCCCAGAACAACTGCAAGTGTTGCGATAAATCTGAAAATTGTTTTCATGTTTTTTGTTTTTAGTTAATGAATGTTGCTTGAATAGTGATTACTAAATCCGGTTACCCGGGAATGGCCTGTTGAAATGCCTGCCATGCAATGCAGTGGCTTCACTTCCTGATAGTTGCTTATTTGATTTCTCCTCCTGTAATTTTTTTTTTGTTAAACATCCGTTAGTTATATTCAAAGTATAAGTGTATCCCCTTGACGGGAAGAATAAAATGTCCTTTGAAGGGAAGGCTTTTCATCGAAAGAAAAAGAACCTTCCTGAACGCTGGAGCCCATTTGTTGCCGTAAGGGTCCTGCGACTGGTCATCGGTCAATCTGAAAAAGGCATGGTCCCTTGAAGCTGGTGCACCGTTTTCGTGTTCCCGGTCCTTATGGAGGGTGGAACCCAGGGTTACTTCGAGCGGAATTTGATCCTGGAGGTCACTTTCCAGCAGGATATCATCCGGAACATCCACATACACCCACAGGTCTTCATTGCCGGAAATGACAAATGCGGCCGTAGCCTCCAGCGTGGTGAGCCCGGCAGCACTGTCGGAAAGAACCCTGACAGTCTCTGCCTGAAGCTCGGCTATTTTCGTCCATGCAGGCACCTTCAGCCATGTGTGAACCACCTGGGCATTCGACAGCAGGACGCAAGGCCACAGCAGGCCCAGGAGAACGCCGGCCCGGGATCTCTTTCGCAGGATGCGGATTAGGGTTGCTGCTGTGTGGAAGGGTATCATGGAGTCACGGAATAGGATGCATGGACATTGATTATACCACTGTATTCTCCGCAGGAAACATTCATCGGAACCGGTCCCAACACGCCATAAACAAACAGGTAAGTGACGGCAGTCGGAAGGGAATGCCCGGGTGTTGGCGGAGCAGGTGGAGGGCCCGGTGGTCCGCCCGCCCGGCGCAGAACGGGCACGGTCACCGTGGTGAATCCTCCGGGAACCGGGATCGCCTGTGTTTTTGCCACAATTTCATTTCCGGCTCCCTGGTTCGAGTAGGCAAATTGAAGTGAAAATGGAATTTTATTATCGGCATCCATCCACAGGTAGGAGGGTGAGATCAAGGTCACCGTGACGTCCAGATCTTCGCGGGCCGTCAGGGTCAACACTGCGACCGGGTTGTCGGAAAGCGAGATCGTTACGGTGTTGCCCGGCAGGATAATGGATTGCTTGCTGTTGAAGTCGAGGTCTGAAACCGATCCGGGGATCAGCACGATATCATCGGTGGCATAAAGGCCGAAGCTGATCCGTTGGGCCATTGTCCCGACGGTCATCCACATGGCCAGGACAACCAGAGAAATCGTGCTATATGGGTGCTTTTTCATCATTGCGGATATTCAATTTCCAATGTCAGTTCTCCTTCATACTCTCCGGGTGCAACATCGCCGACCTCCGCCCGCCCGCCGATCCAGAGAAAATATTCACCGTGGTCGTTGAGTTGGAGGGTCTTTTCCAGTACATCGAGGGGCAGGGATGCTTTCTGATTATCCGAGCTGAACCCGCTGATATCATAGCTGAACATCAATGACCCCTTGCGTGTCAGGTTGACCAGCGGGGGTTGATGGACAAAGGTGATCCTGATGATGGCCTGCGGCTGGCCCTTGATCAGCAGCTTGCCGGCCATGGAACTGGTGACCGGCGAAATGCTGATGTGCCCGTTTTCCACGTAGCTTTCGTCAATATAAAGATCCTGGAGCGTAAGAAGTTCAACCTGGGTGCTGCTGGTCACATTCGATGATATCCGGATGCTGGCGATTTCCTGGACAAAAGCATCCGGAACCAGGCAGCACATGAATGCCAGCAACATCAGGCTGTGTTTGACTTTACCGTGGGTGAATCTGAGAAGTTTGTGCATATTTGGTTAATCGGAGATGACGAGTTTGATGACTTTAGTTGTTCCTGCGGCTTTCATGCAGGCAAAATACAATCCCGGCTGAATTCCCCCCCTTTGCCATTCGATGCGATAAATCCCGGCTTCGTAAGGCTTGTCGGTAATGGTCGATACGAACCGTCCGGACATGTCGTACAGCAGGATCTGAACATCGGCCCTGAAGGGCAGCGTAAACGAGATATTCGTTGCAAAACTGAACGGGTTGGGATAATTCTGAATGAGTTGCGGTTGCATGGCGATATAGCCGATGGTATCGCGGGGACTGTTTTTCCTGATGACAATGGAGAAGGGCATGGTTGAAGCGCTGCTTTTCAGTCTCGGTGAGGTGCCGGCAGGATTTACCAGCCTGGGTGGCAGGGATGGAACCCCGTCCTCCGGGTCACTTTTTGAGACGGCACTCTTGGTTTGCGCCCGAATGAATTCATATTCGTTGAACCTGCGCATGGACAGTGATTTCTGCAAAGTATGATCCTGCAGGCTGATAGCCCAATCGTCCGGCCAGTCGTCAGGAAGGCTCCAGTTCAGTGTGAAGGTGCCCTGCAGTTCCTGTCCCTTCCATTGTCCTCCCGCGAACAACGGGATGATGATCAGGTCGGGCCCGTCGGGAGGCAGGTTGTTGATCACCAGCGGCAGCGAATGGGCCGTGGAAGATAGGGTGAACAGCTCCAGGAAACTGTCGGAAAGAGGTTCGAGGCGGTATGCGTCATACACATCCGGGCCGCATTTCGCACCTTCGAGGAAGGAAAGCATGACTGTGCTGTGCAGGCCACCGGCATTCAGGCTGAGGTCCATCGTGGAGGGTGCGGAGGATTGTGCCACGTTCTTTTTCGCGGATCCTCCCCCGTAAAAACTTCCGCCGGTTGTAAGCGCCTCGCTGCTGAAACTGAGCGCAGGGGCCGAATGGTTGGCTTTGACCCAGAAACCCTGGAAAGGAGAGATCAGACCGTTGCCGAGGGTGCCGGTAATTCCATTCCATACCTTGAACTCGTTCCCATCCGGATCCCAGATATAAATGGAATTGTCAAGGTTTGTTTTCGTCCATCCCGAAGCATCCCAGTCGAGTGAATACTGGGTGGGATTTCCCAGGAGATTCCAGCCCTGGTCGGCCGTATTTATATCATAGTAGATGGTATCGGAGGGTCCCGATGAAGTCTGGATTCCCGTCCGCGGGGAATAGGTCACAGGCTGATTCATTCCGGAATAAGAGAATATGCCCGGGAAATAACCGTTACCTGTGGCGGTCATGATCTTGGGAAGGGTGTCGCAGGCGGTACCCGAGATTGAGTCGAAGACATAGAGATAAAATCCGCGTCCCCCTTTGGTTGAGTCTGCCAGGCTGCTTTCTGTTCGCCAGCTTGAATTGGTGGTCAGGGTATCGGTTTCATCGAACCAGAGCAAATTCGGTTGCTTCGACGGGTAGGTGGAGCCGGTCATTCCCTGCGTTATGAAACCGGAGAGCAATTCCGAATAGGTCACGGGATTCGGTGATGCGATCATTCTCCATCCCATTCGTCCGTCAAAGGTTACGTATATGGACCGGGAAAGTGACCATTGATGAACATCGAAGGAGGAAGGGAAATAGCCGATATCGATGTCCGACGTACTGACCCAGTCGTTTGTTGTGCTTCCTCCTGATTTTGGTTGCGGCTTGACCGTGATGGGCCCGGGTGTGGACCGGTAATCCCAGGGAACAAGGCCGGATTCCGGATTTCCGTTCAACTCGCTGTCGAGGTAATGCAGCCTGAGGGTTGCTGGGCTATTGCTGCCTCCCACCTGGATGATATCGTAGGTGCGTTCGATAGCGTCGCTCTTCCAGGAGGGCGCCATGCCGGGCCTGATGTTGAAGCTGACCCTCGACGGCAGGGTGCCGCCCGGAGAAAAAGTCAGCGAAGTGAACGGACTCCCGAAGGAATACTCGGTTCCCCCGATAAATGCGGATCGGCTTACAATTCCGCTGACTTCACCCGCACCGGTCGTGACGGCAGTGTCTCCCATATGCAACGTATCGCCATCGAGGGCAAGGGTGCCGGCCGTTGCCGAAGGATTCGGGGTTTGCAGGTTCAGGACACCCCCTACCGCCAGGTCGGCTCCGGCACTTACACCGGAGGTATTGTCAATGGTAAGGTTGTGGAATCCGGTCGTGGAGGTGCCTGAGATTTCCTGGACCGATGTTCCCAGGAAAAACACCGTTTCGGAGGAGGCGTTGTAGGTTCCATTGTTGACCCAATCGCCGGTCAGGCGGATCGTTCCGCTTCCGTTGTTCGATAGGGTTCCCGCATTGACCATCCTTCCGTTAACCACTACGTTAGCCGCATGGTTTTTTACATAAGCTCCGCCGGTAATTTTTACTTGCTGGGGAGAGGCCTCTGCAGGGATCAGACCAAGTGCAATAATACCGGTCCGGGCAATCAGGGAAAAAGATTGCCTCACATTCCGGTATATTTTGGTACAAAGACCCATGATTCCTGCTCTAACCTGTGTATTACTGGATGATGGTAATATCAAATACAACCGTTCCGAGGGCCGTGCTGCCACCGGTGTTGAAAATGTTGATCTTGACCGTGTTGGCGGCGCTGACATAACAATAGGCAATCCCTAATTTGGTCGGCAGCGCGGTTCTGGGATTGACCACTACCGAGGCATTCACGGCAGCACCGGTAACGGTTAGCGTCTCTGTCCGGCTTGAGTTGTAATCAAAGGAGGTATTATCGGTTACGGAAACCGAGGTTTTAATGAACCCGTTTAATACCGGGCAGCTCGGACCGAGTTTAACTGTACCGTTCACATCGAGGTTTGCCGATGGAGAGGTGGTTCCGATCCCGACCGTTCCGTCGGCGTCCACCGTGAGGCCAGATCCTGTGGTGCTGTTCGACTGGGCGCGGAAAATGGTTCCATTGGTGACTGAACCGGTATTGGCAACCCGCAGCAAGCCATAAGTCGAATTCCCGGAAGCATAACTCGAAGTGATGTCAAGTATCGTTCCGGTGGTAATGCTGTTGGCGTTGATATCCAAGGCATGCCCGGTCAGGGTGGCGTCATCAATCTGCATACCATTTCCCGTATGGGCGCCGCTGAAGTTGAACCGGACGATCCCGTTCGACACGGCGCCGGTGGACGCATCCGTTACCTGCAAGAGGGTACCTGTATGGCTGGTTGAGGTAGTCGACAGGTTGAACAGATTTCCCGAGGTGAGTGCATTGCCGGATAAGGATAGGGGGTTTTGCGTGGTGGCGGTGGACCAATTCCAGGTTTGTGCATAATTCAGATGATCGGCCGTGTTGGTGCCGGTTGCGGCTATGATCCCGGAAAGTGGCAACGAGTTCAATGCATTAGGGGTTAAAATGACATCGCCGTTGGAATTGACTGAAAGGACCACGGCATTGGTGGGGGATGGCGTCGAATTAAGGGTCATCTGGGTG
>DAONFN010000055.1:0-11618 GCA_035403625.1 Bacteroidales bacterium | reverse complement strand
ATCGAAAAAGATTGTATGTTTGTAAAAAGAAAATCACTCACTAAATCCTATTACCATGAAAAAAGTTCTTTTACTCTTTGTTGCATTGTTTATGTATGCCTGGTCAGGCCATGCGCAAACGGTCCTGTTCACAGAGAACATGGATTCGTACACGCTGAACAGTTTTCTGGGAGTTGACAACCCCACCTGGTTCACTACCTGGTCAAACGCTCCGGGCGGTGGAGAAGATGCCCAGATTAAAGACAACTTCGCTCACTCCGGATCCATGTCGGCATCAGCTGATAAGGTCGGCGGACAGACCGACTGTATTATGAAACTCGGAAATAAGGTTTCCGGCGCTTACGAACTTAAATGGTGGATGTATGTTGAAACCGGTAAATGCGGTTACTACAACATCCAGCACATGCAGTCACCCGGCATCGAATGGGCCTTTGAAATTTATTTCCGCACTTCCGGTCAGATCCAGCTCCAGGTGGCAGGTGCCACCACAGTCGGATCATACATCAAAGACCAGTGGTTTGAAGTGAAGCATGAAATCGATCTTGACAAGGACTCGATCTCGCTGTACATCGACGATGTACTGCTGAAAAAATGGAAGTTCAGCGACCAGGCAAGTGCAGCCGGTGGAACGAAGCAGCTCGGCAGTGTTGACCTTTTTGCCGGTGAATACAGCGGGAGCGGTGAAACCCCCGGATTCTATTTCGATGATGTTTCCTATGCCGAAACGACTGCAGGCGCGGTTCCCATCGTGAGTGCAACCCCGGATTCGGTTTACAAATGGCTCGTGGGTGGCAGTTCAGGAAGTGAAACCCTGACCGTGAACAACACCGGTACCGCCCCCCTGACCTTTGATGTGAACGTGGTTTATGATCTCGACCACATGAAGAGCGCACCTGCAGGGACCACCACCAACAATACCCCGGTTACCCACCGTGTACTCTCGAAAGTCACTGCCGACCCGACCCCGAATGCAGGCGGCCCCGCCCCGGTTGTGGATGCCTCAACCCAGCTTCATTATGACGGCGACAATGCCAGCGCAGTTGGCTGGAATACCCCGCCGGTCACCGTCACCGTAGCCGCCCGTTTCACCAACAGCATGACTCTGCCCTGGGCAGGACTTGATATTACTTCGGTGGAAGTTTTCGTCAACGAACTGAACACCTCAGGTTCGAACCTGATGAAAGTAAGAATCTACGGCATGGGACAGAGTTTCGAACCCGGCGCACTCCTCTATGAACAGGAATTCACCCCGGTTGGACAAGCATGGGAAACCATTACCCTCACCACCCCTGTGAAAGTGACCGGCGAAGACCTGTGGGTCGGTTACAACTTTACCCAGACCACTTCGGGTATTTATATGGCAGGAACCGACGGAGGCCCGGCTGATCCTAACGGTGACTTCCTCAGCACCGGTGTGGGTTGGTCGCATCTCAGCTCGAGCATCGACGCAAATTGGAACATCCGTGCCAACCTCACCGGTAACCTGGCAGCCAAGTGGCTGACCGTCTCCCCGATGAACGGCACCGTTGCAGCAGGCGCTACCAAGAACCTGACCCTGAATTTCACCACCACTGGCATGGCCATCGGACAATACACGGCCACCGTGAAACTGCTCAACAACGACCTCGCAAACCCGACTTATAATGTGCCTGTTACACTGGATGTGGTTGGAGTTGGTATGAACGACCTGGAGAAGACCGGTGTCATGATCTACCCGAACCCTGTTAAAGACATGCTCAACATTGTCACCAACGGCACGCTGAACCATGTTACGCTTACCGATGCTTCCGGGAAGATCATCTATTCCGGAATGGATAAATCGATCAACATCAGCAAGCTTAGCAAGGGAATTTACTTTGTGCGCGTCGAAACCGCCCAGGGAATTTCCAACACCAAATTTGTGAAGGACTAATCCTCCATCCGATTTTAAAAAAGGCCGTCCGGTTTCCCGTGACGGCCTTTTTTGATTGCAGGGCTGTCGTTGGCTTACATCCTTTCCGGAACTCCGATCCCCAGGAGCGCCATTGACTTGCGGATGACTTCACCGGTCATATAAGCGATTACGATCCTTAGATTTACCCGGTCGCGATCAATCTCCTTCAGCACCGGGAGTTCCTGGTAAAATTGGTTGAAGGATTTTGCAAGATCATACACATAATTTGCGATCACGGCCGGACTCAGTTCATCCCCGGCCTGTGAAACCACTTCAGGGAACTGGTATAGCTTTTTAATGGTCTCTTTCTCCTGCGGGAAAAGTGCCAGGTTGGTACTGACCTTCGAATTGTTCCAGTCAATTCCGGCCTCACCTGCCCTGGATAGCAGGGAACGGATGCGGGCATAGGTGTACTGAATGAAGGGTCCGGTATTGCCGTTAAAGTCAATGGATTCCCGCGGAATAAACAACATATTCTTTTTCGGATCAACCTTGAGGATGAAGTATTTAAGCGCACCCAGCCCAATCGTTTGGAACAATGCAGTGGCAGCTTCTTCTTCCAGATCGGCTGATTTCCCCAGTTCACGGGTAGTCTCTTCGGCTGTACGGTACATCTCATCCATCAGGTCGTCGGCATCCACCACCGTTCCTTCTCTCGATTTCATTTTCCCTTCCGGAAGTTCCACCATACCATATGAAAGATGATGAATGCGGCCGGCATACTCTTTTCCCAGCCGGTCCAGCACCCGCCGGAGAACATCGAAATGGTAGTTTTGCTCATTCCCCACAACATAAATCATGGAGGAGGGATGGAAATCGTTATACCTGAGGTCGGCGGTACCGAGGTCTTGCGTCATGTACACGGAAGTACCGTCGGACCTCAGCAACAATTTTTCGTCAAGCCCCTCATTCCGCAGATCGATCCAGATGCTGCCATCCGAACGTTGTTCCAGCATTCCTTTAGCCAGACCCTCCATCACAAGATTCTTCCCCAGCAGGTACGTTTCACTTTCGTGATAGATCTTGTCGAAATCGACACCCAGCCTGCGGTACGTCTCATCGAATCCCTCATACGCCCATCCGTTCATTTTCTCCCATAGGGCATAAACCTCCGCGTCGTGGGATTCCCACCGGCGAAGGATCTCCTGGGCTTCGTTGATCAGCGGAGCGTGCCGCTGGGCTTCTTCTTCGGGCATACCACCGGAAACAAGGGACTTGATCTCCTCGCGATAATGCCGGTCGAATAACACATAATACCTGCCGATCAGATGATCGCCTTTGATCCCGGCCGATTCGGGCGTCTCCAGGTTTCCCCATTTCATGTAAGCCAGCATCGACTTACAGATATGGATCCCGCGATCGTTTACAAGATTTACCTTAACAACCGTGTGGCCATTGGCTTTCAGAATCTCAGCCAGGGAGAAACCCAGGAGGTTATTGCGAATATGCCCCAGGTGGAGTGGTTTATTGGTGTTCGGAGATGAGTACTCCAGCACCACGGGTGGTTCGTTCCTTCCGGTCCGGAATCCGAAACCTTCACAAAAGGCAGCCTTGCCGAGAAACGAAGACCAATAGCTGTTGTCGATCACCAAATTCAAAAATCCTTTGATCACCTGGAAATAGATGACTTCTTCCACTGCATTGACAAGGTACGCGCCTATTTCCCCGGCTGTCACTTCCGGCGATTTCCTCGACACCTTCAGAAAGGGGAAAACGGTCAACGTAAAGTCGCCGGTGAATTCCTTCCGCGTCTTTTCGAGGTTGATTGAACCGGCAGGAAGTTCGGCACCATACAGTTCCTTCACCGCCTGCCTTGCCTTTTCCAGAATTTTATCCTCCACCATCGGGCTGTGTTTTGGCTGCAAATGTAACCCGATTTCACCATCCTCAGAAATGGCGCTGACTAGAAATTTTTCCACCCCATTTTGCCAGTTCTCAAAAAATGAGTAGGTTTGCAACGTTCCCCGGACAATTCTCAAATCACAATATTCACCTATAAAACCGAGGTTAGCATGAAAAAGAATGTTATCATCATTGGTGCCGCCGGTAGGGATTTTCACAATTTCAACACGTATTACCGAGACAACCCTGCGTTCAACGTAGTGGCGTTCACCGCGGCCCAGATTCCCGACATCGACGGAAGAAAGTATCCGGCAGCTCTTGCCGGAAAATTGTATCCCAAGGGCATTCCCATTTATGCCGAATCGGAGCTGGTTGATCTGATCCGTAAGCACAACGTGGAGATATGCAATTTTGCTTACAGCGACGTCCCTTACCAGCGTGTTATGAACCTGAGCTCGGTTGTCAATGCTGCCGGTGCGAATTTCATCCTGCTGGGCCCGAAAGACACGATGATCAAGAGCTCCAAGCCGGTCATCGCCGTGGGCGCCACCCGGACAGGTTGCGGTAAAAGCCAGACCTCCCGCCGGATCATCGAGATCCTGATGGCCCGGGGACTTAAAGTGGTGGCTGTTCGTCATCCGATGCCTTACGGCGACCTCGTTGCCCAGAAAGTGCAACGTTTCGCCACTGTTAAAGATCTTGAAAAGCACAAATGTACCATCGAAGAGATGGAAGAGTATGAACCGCACGTGGTTCGCGGAAACGTGATCTACGCCGGCGTCGACTACGAAGCCATTCTGCGTGCTGCCGAAAAAGATCCCAAAGGCTGTGACATCATTCTGTGGGACGGCGGGAACAACGATTTCCCGTTCTACAAACCCGACCTCATGATAACGGTCGCGGATCCCCACCGGCCGGGCGCTGAGCTGAGCTACTATCCCGGCGAAGTCAACATCCGTATTTCCGATGTGGTTGTCCTGAACAAGATCGATTCTGCCTATCCTGAGCACATCAAGACTGTTCGCGATAACATCCAGGCTATCAACCCGAAAGCCACGGTGGTCGATGGTGCATCCCCCATCCGGGTCGACGACGAATCGGTAATCCGCGGCAAGAAGGTTCTGGTGATCGAAGACGGGCCCACCCTCACCCATGGCGAAATGAAGATCGGTGCCGGCGTTGTGGCCGCCCAGAAATTCGGAGCCGCCGAACTGGTCGATCCGCGTCCGTACGTGGTAGGTAAACTGGCCGAGACCTTCCGGATCTATCCGAACATCGGACAACTTCTGCCTGCTATGGGATATGGCGATCAGCAGGTGAAAGACCTGGAAGCGACCATTAACAAGGTAAAATGTGATTCGGTGGTGATTGCCACCCCGATCGACCTGAACCGCCTGGTGAAGATCAAAAAACCGAACACCAGGGTCTACTATGATCTCCAGGAGATCGGGAAGCCCGGTCTCGAAGAGATCCTCGCCGCCTTCCTCAAGAAACACAAGCTCGGCAAGAGCAAATAGTCCGAAAAAATCCCGGTTCCCGCCGGGATTTTTTTTATCTTTGTTTTTGACCTGTTAACCTTAATAAGTCCTGATAATGAAAAACAAAAGCCTGGTTTCCATCAACGATTTCACCCGAGAGGACCATGTCCGGATCCTCGACCTGGCAGAAGCTTTTGAAAAACACCCCAGGCAGAAAATCCTGGAAGATTATGTAGTGGCTACGCTCTTTTTCGAACCGTCGACCCGTACCCGACTCAGTTTCGAGAGTGCAGCTACCCGCCTCGGCGCCCGCGTGATCGGTTTCAGTGAACCCGCCAGCTCGAGCGTCACAAAAGGTGAAACTCTGCGGGATACGATCCTGACCGTCAGCAATTACTGCGACATCATCGTCATGCGCCACCCGAAAGAGGGTAGCGCCCGGTTTGCCAGCGAAGTTTCCGGAGTCCCGGTCATCAACGCCGGCGACGGAGCCAACCAGCACCCCACCCAAACCCTGCTTGATCTCTATTCCATCCGCAAGACGCAAGGATCGCTCGACAATCTGAATGTTGCCTTCGTTGGTGATCTCAAGTACGGCCGTACCGTTCATTCGCTGGTACAGGCGATGTGCAACTACAACACAACCTTCCACCTGGTTTCACCGCTCGAACTGAAACTCCCGAGTTCGGTGAAACTCTCCATCAAGGAAAAGAACCTCGAATACCGGCAATATACCGACATGCATGAGGTGCTTCCGGTCGTGGATATCCTGTATATGACCAGGATCCAGCGTGAACGGTTCTCCGACCCGCTGGATTATGAAAAGGTCAGGAATGCCTATATCCTTCGTAACAACATGCTTGATAACTGCAAGTCAAACCTGAAGATCATGCATCCCCTCCCCCGTGTAAATGAGATCACGACCGATGTCGACAATAATCCCAAGGCCTACTACTTTACCCAGGCCCTCAACGGGGTGTTTGTCCGCCAGGCCCTGCTGGCTTCGATCCTGGGTGTTGTCGAATAACAAACTTACAAGCATCATGGAAAAAGAAATTTCACGGAAAGAACTTAAAGTTTCCGCCATCGAGAACGGCACCGTTATCGACCATATCCCCTCCGGCAGTGTGTTCCAGGTAATTAAAATCCTGAGCCTCACCGAGTACCAGGATCAGCTCCTGATCGCGACCAACCTCGACAGCCAGAAGATGGGGAAGAAGGGGATCATCAAAGTCAGCAACAGGTTCTTCCAGCCCGATGAGATCAACAAGATCGCCCTGGTAGCGCCCTCGGCAACGCTCATCGTCATCCGCAATTTCGAGGTGACCGAGAAGACTAAAGTGGAAGTTCCCAGGCAGGTGGACAACATAGTCAAATGCTTCAATCCCAATTGCATAACCAATAACGAGGACATCACAACCCGTTTTACCGTGCTCGATAAAAAGGAATTGAAGCTACGGTGTCATTACTGCGAAAAGATAACCGCACGCAGCAACATTGCGTTCCGATAATACCCGCCATATCACCCGGCTGATCTCCGAAGGGGAGCATCAACAGCTGGATTTTAAATTTGAGATCGCCGATGCATCCAAAATCGCGCGAACGTTGGTGGCTTTTGCAAATACCGATGGCGGACGTCTCCTCGTAGGCGTCAAGGACAACGGCGCACTGGCGGGGGTCAGATCGGAGGAGGAATATTATATGGTGGAGGCCGCGGCCGCCCTCTACTGCAAACCCCCGGTCGGATTTCAGGTTAAGGAATGGGAGATCGGTAAAAAGACAATTCTCGAGATCATCATTCCGAAAAGTGATTCGCGTCCGCATTATGCCAAACATAAAGAAGGAGAATGGGTAGCCTATCACCGGGTGAAAGACCAGAACTTTCCTGTCAACAGGATCCTCATGCGGGTATGGCAACTGGAGGACGGGCCCAAAGGGGTGTACCTCACCATCACGGATGCCGAAAGATTCCTGCTCGATTTTCTCGACGCTCACGAATCCATCACGCTGTCGAAATTCTGCCGGCTGGCGGGAATCTCACGAAAAAAAGCAGAAAATATCCTGGTTCGTTTCATCCTGTTGCGACTGGTCAGCATGCATTTTAACGAAAATTTAACCTTTTTTACGCGCGGCCCCGGCGCAGGAACACCTGATAATCCGTAATTTTGTTTTTCTTATGAGATCAATTCAGGCCTTCCTGTTGCTGTTCCTTCTTGTTCCTGCGGTATATGGTCAGGAGTACGGCGATACTGTCCGAACCGCAGGCCGGTTCCCCCTCACCGGTAAGAGTAATCTTACTTACGGGATTTCCATGGGATCGGAATTTGCATCATTCTCCGGTCTGGGATCTGCATGGAACGCCACGGTCACGCCCCGTTTCAGCCTGCCCGTTACAAAGAGATTCAGGCTGGGCGGAGGCATCAGCCTCTCCCGCACCTGGTACGATCTGTCCCTGTCCCAGGAAGGTCAACGTTTAACCTACACCGGCATCCGGAATTCCGCCACGGTTTTCCTCTCAGGCCAATATGATCTTTCTGACCGGCTCACCTTCTCGGGCACTCTTTTTGGTACGTTCCCGCTTTCGAAAGACCCCCTGCCTTACGATCCCTTCCGGCCTTACTCAACGAAGAATTCCAAAGGTGTCGATCTGCGTGTTGGATACAGAGTGGGAAAGAACGCTTTTATCGAGGCAGGCTTCCGGTATTCCGACGGGTATTCTCCTTATGACTGCCATCCATTCGGTGGCGGGAACTTCGTCTCCGATCCATTTGGATCACCGGCAGGCTACCCCTTCACCCGCTAGAAGCCCAGGTGATCCCCTTTCGTTTTTTTGTATTTTTGCACCCGGATTCTTAATTATACCCAAACAGCAAACCCTGATCCGGATGAAACGAATTGTTGCCATACTTACCATAACCCTTCTGATTACCATTATTTTCGCAGGATGTACGGCTGATAAGCAAAGCGACGTGTACCCCGAGCCGACCGGGTGCGATACCAGCCGCATTATTTCTTATTCGCTTGATATCAAGCCCATCATGACATCGAATTGCAATTCCTGCCACAGTGGCGGGTCTCCGGAGTCAGGCGTGCACACCGATACGTACGAAGGATTGTCGGCCGTTGCCGGCAGTGGTAGTCTTTGGGCTGTCGTTAACTGGACCGGTGCGATCCGGATGCCCTTCAATGGCGATAAACTGCCTGCCTGCGAGTTGGGGAAGATCAGGAAATGGATCGATGAAGTTGCTCCCGAAAATTGAATTGAACCGAAAATAAGATGAACCTATGAAAACCTGGATGAAGATCGTTCTTGGTCTGGCTGCAGTCGGACTCCTAGCTGCATTTCTTGTTTACACGTTCCTCTTCAATAAAAAGCACCCGGATTACGAAAAGTTGCCGGCCGCCTATTCCCTCACGGCGAGGGAGCTCTATGATGCTTTCGTGAAGAGTCCGGAAGCTGCTTCCTCCAAATATACCGGGAAAGTGATCGAGGTAAGGGGGATCCTGGGAAAAACGGAAACGGCCGACTCCACGGTCATTGCTGTCTTTGTTTTCCATCAAGGCGATTTTGGCGACGAAGGGGTGAGATGCAGCATGCTCCCGAAGTACAGCCAGGAAGCCCAACGACTTCAGCCCGACGGTGAAGTCAGGTTCAAAGGATACTGCACCGGCTTCACAGGCGATGTGGTCCTGGAAAAATGTTCCATCATTCTTCAATAAACTGAACGATTATGAAAACCAGAACGACCTTTTTGCTCCTTCTTTCCCTTTTCGTTGCGGGCGGGGCATTTGCGCAGAAATTCATTACCAAAACCGGTTACATCCGTTTTTACTCTGAAGCCCCGCTCGAAAAGATCGAAGCCAATAACCATGTGGTAAACAGCGCCCTGGACCTTTCAACCGGCGGCTTCGTTTTTAAAGTCCTGATGAAATCATTCGAATTTCAGAAGGCGCTGATGCAGGAACATTTCAACGAAAACTATGTGGAATCGGATAAATTCCCCAACGCCACATTTGCCGGAACGCTGACCAACTTTAAGGAGATCAATGTTGGGAAGGAGGGCGTTTACGAAGCCAATGCCGAAGGAAAACTCACCATCCACGGGGTAACCCGGGATATCAAAGTCAAAGGCACATTCGAAGCCAGGCAGGGGAAACTGATCGGGAAGGCAAAATTCAACCTGACCGTGGCTGATTTCAACATCACTATCCCCGGAAATGTCATCAACAATATCGCCAAGACTGTAGAGGTGACCGTAGAACTCACCATGGATAAAGCCGGAATGTAATATGAAACAGGTCCGAATCCTTTTCCTCATCATGGGAGTGGTTCTCGCCTCAGGGATTGCAAGGGGCCAGGACGAACTGTTATCCATGTTCGACACACCCGGCAAATCATCGGTCGATTATACCACCGCCACCTTTAAAATGACCCGGGTCGTGATCGGTCAGTCGGCAGAACTAGCGCCGCAAGGCAACCTTTTCTTCGTCATCTCACACCATTTCGGAGCACTGAACACCGGATACAACAACCTCTTCGGGCTTAAACAGGCAAGCATCCGGCTGGGCCTCGACCTGGGAATAACCCGCTGGATGTCGGTAGGGATTGGGCTTAACACCGATCGCACCACCTGGGACGGATTTCTGAAATTCAAGGTTCTGCGCCAGAGCAAGGGGGGTAAGGTCATGCCGGTTACTCTGGATGTACTGGCGGGAACCGCTGCCCGGACGGATAAAGTATCGCTGCCCGGCAAGGACTTTCAGTTCAGCCACCGGCTGAATTACAACCTGGAAGTGCTGGTTGCCCGTAAATTCAGCAACAGCCTCTCCTTCCAGCTGATGCCCTCTTACATTCACAAAAACCTGGTTCCCAAACCTGAGGATAAAAATAACATCTTCACCCTGGGAGCTGGTGGAAGGGTCAAACTCAGTCAGCGGGTTTCGGTGAATGCCGAATACCACCACCTGTTCAGCGGCCAGGTAGTCTCAGAAAAAGCCTATGATTCCTTTTCCGTTGGGGTGGATATCGAAACCGGGGGGCATGTTTTTCAGGTGTTCCTGACCAATTCTGCGGGGATGCACGAAAGCTCCTTTCTCACCGAAACAGCCGGTAAATGGTCAAACGGCGAGATCTTCCTCGGATTTAATATCAGCCGGATCTTTACCCTTTGGGAAAAATAGATGTGCGCATCCGATCAACCCATCAGCACATCAGCACATCAGCACATTAGCCATTAGCTCCGGAAACTGCAGGAGACCAGGTGGTCGTTCACCATCCCCGCCGCCTGCATGAAGGCGTAACAGATCGTGGTTCCGACGAATTTGAACCCGCGCTTCTTCAGGTCGAGGCTCATGGCATCGGATTCGGGCGAGGAGACCGGCATGGTTGAAAGGCTTTTCAGCCGGTTGTCGATGGTCTTGCCTCCCGTAAAGCTCCATATATAGCGGTCAAACGTCCCGAATTCCTTCTGCACCTCCAGAAAACACCTGGCGTTCTGTATTGTTCCCAGGATTTTAGCCTTGTTGCGGATGATCCCGGCATCGGCCATCAACCGTTCGAAATCCTCGTTACCGTATGCTGCGATCTTTTCCGCCCGGAAACCGTGAAAGGCCTTCCGGAAATTCTCCCGTTTGTTCAGGATGGTGCGCCAGCTAAGCCCCGCCTGGAAGGCGTCGAGCACTAGGTACTCAAAGATCTTCTGATCGTCGTGAAGAGGCACGCCCCATTCTTCATTATGGTAGCGGATCATGAGCGGGTCGTTGGAAGGCCAGTTGCAGTCGGACATGGGGTTTACGAGTGACGAGTGACGAGTGACGAGTGACGAGTGACGAGTGACGATTGAGAGCGAATATACTTCGCAACATCGAATTTCCTTTGGCAGCCCTGGTAGTTCATGTAGCGGATCATTCCGAACACGGGACGCTCGGCCCAGGGGCGGTCGTGGGTGCCGCCGATGGCCCAGGCGATACCGGCATAGCCGTTGGGATCCCGCCCATCGAGACTGTATTTATCATTAAGCCAGATGGCGGTCTCCACCGCATCTTCAGGCGACCGGCTCCATTCCAGGATCTTCTTCGCCCAGTACATTCTCATGAAGCCATGCATCTTCCCGCGGTGTACCATTTCGCGTTGTGCGGCATTCCATAAGGGATCGTGTGTACGGCCCTGTTCGAACTCATCCGGTGAATAGAGGTATTCGCGGCGGTCGTCCCGATGTTTCCCGAGGGTAATACCGGCCCATGGCTGAAATCCTTTGGAACGGTCATATTCGGGATTGTACAGGCAGAAGTTGTCGGAGAGCTCCCGGCGCACGATGAGTTCTTCGAGGTACGCCTGCTTTGACGTACCATCCGCCCTGGCCGAC
>DAONFN010000054.1:0-11685 GCA_035403625.1 Bacteroidales bacterium | reverse complement strand
AAACAGCCCGGCGGCAGTACGGTAAACTATTACATCACCGCAGCCGACCAGTCGGGACGCCATGCAAATGCACCCTTTATCGGCCCCGCCGATCCCTTCACGTTCCAAACGATATGGACCAACCTCACCCCGGTGCCCGATACGCTGTGGTTTACAACGTTCGAAGACTGCATGTCCGGGAAGATCGCTCAGCTGCACAACTACCTGGCCAACCCGGTGGGTCTGAGTGAGGTGCAGACCTGGGGAATTCACTACCCCTGGTATGCCGATTCCGTGTCGGCCGCGTTGCCTGCCGTCGTAGCAGCGGGCGACAGTGTGGCAGTACGCGTTAAGGTGATGATCACGGTAAACCAGGCAATCGTGTACGTGACCGACAGCCTGCGGGTCACTTCCGACTCCGGGACGTTCCATGTGATTATCATGATAAACCATGACCTGTTGGGTAAGGTGGCCGACCTGCGTAGCGATGAAAAGCTGAACATCTTCCCGAACCCGGTCCGGTCGGAAACTTCGGTTGAATTCACCCGTGAAAAGCGGGGAATGACCAGCCTCGAGGTATTTGATACCCGGGGAACCCGCGTGAAAACGCTGATTTCAGGAACCCTTGAACCGGGAAAGAAAATCGTTCACTGGAACGGCCGCAGCGACGACGGAAACCGCCTTCCTGCCGGGATCTACTTCTGCAGGCTGGTGACCGACGAATTCACCTCGTCCACCCGGCTAATCCTGCTGAACTAATATTTCGAATCAACCCTTCACTCGTCACTCGTCACTCGTCACTCGTCATTCGTCACTCTCTTCTCCGGTCTCATCTGCGGGAAAAAGAGTACGTCCTGGATGGAGGTGGAGTTGGTCATGATCATGGTGAGGCGGTCGATACCGATGCCGAGCCCGGCGGTGGGGGGCATGCCGAACTCCAGCGCCCGCAGGAAGTCTTCGTCGAGCACCATCGATTCGTCGTCGCCGCGCTTCCCTAATTCCAGCTGGGCTTCAAACCGTTCACGCTGATCGAGCGGGTCGTTCAGTTCGGAGAACGCATTGCAGAGTTCCTTGCCGTTGCAGATCGCTTCAAAACGCTCGACCAGTCCGGGTTTACTGCGGTGTTTCTTGGCCAGCGGCGACATCTCCACGGGGTAATCGGTGATAAAGGTCGGCTGGATGAGGAAGGGCTCGCACTTCTCGCCGAAGATCTGGTCGATGATCTTCCCTTTGGCCATGGTCTTGTCGATCGGGACTTCGAGTTGCAGCGCGGTCTTTATCAGTTCCTCTTCGCTCATGCCGTCGATGTCGATACCCGTGAAATGACGGATCACCTCGTACATCGTGAACCGCTTCCAGGGCCGGCGGAAATCGATGAGGTTCTCGCCCACTTTCACCTCGGTGGTGCCGTGCAGGTCGAGAGCGATCTTCTCCACCATTTCCTCCACCAGGTCCATCATCCATTCATAGTCTTTGTAAGCCACATAGAGCTCCATCTGGGTGAATTCGGGGTTGTGGAAACGATCCATCCCTTCGTTGCGGAAATCTTTCGAGAATTCATACACCCCGTCGTAACCGCCCACGATCAGCCGTTTCAGGTACAGCTCGTTGGCGATGCGGAGGTAAAGGGTCATATCGAGGGTGTTGTGGTGGGTCTTGAAGGGCCTGGCTGCGGCGCCTCCGTAAAGGGGCTGCAGGACGGGCGTTTCCACTTCGAGGTAGGAGCGGGCATCGAGAAAACTGCGCATCGAGTTGACCAGGCGGTTCCGCTTGATGAAGGTATCCCGCACGCCAGGGTTGACGATCAGGTCGACGTAGCGCTGGCGATAGCGTTGTTCGGGATCGGTGAAGGCATCGAATACCGAATCTTCCTTCTCCTTGACGATCGGCAGCGGACGGAGCGATTTGGCCAGCAGCTTCAGCGACCGGGCATGAATGGTGATCTCGCCCATCTGGGTGATGAACACGAAGCCAGTCACGCCAATGAGGTCGCCGATGTCGAGGAGCTTCTTGAAGACGGTGTTGTAAAGGGTCTTGTCTTCGCCCGGGCAGATGTCGTCGCGCTTGATATATAGCTGGATACGTCCGCTCTCATCCTGGAGTTCGACGAAGGAGGCGGCACCCATGATGCGGCGGCTCATGATGCGACCTGCAATGGAGGCCTCCTGAAAAAGCGTGTTGTCCTGCGGGAACCGGGCCTTGATATCGGCCGCTTTTGCGTTCACCGGGAAGGTGTCGGGAGGATAGGGATTGATGCCCTGGTTGATCAGTTCGGAAAGGGAGTTGCGGCGGATCTGTTCCTGCTCGCTGAGTCCTGTCGCCATATTGCCTTAATTTTCGGCAAAGATAGCGATTTAGGCCAGAACTTCGTGCAGGATGTGGTGCGACTGCATCTCGCCGAAGCCCGGAAGGTGCAGCCGGTAGTAGCGGAGGAGAATTTCGAGGAGGTGGGCACGGGAGGAGGGAGAGGGCTGCCAGTCGGCAGTCGGCAGCCGGCAGTCGGTTGTGGTGAGCAGGTTGGAAAACGCTGCACTGGTCTGGCGGTCGAGGTACTGGGGGTGGGAAGGAACAGCCGGCTGGAAGAGCCCTTCGCGGAGATCGAACCAGGGCGTTTGCTCCGAATGGTTGTTGCGGGGAAAGATACCGGTCGGATTCATCAGGGCAACGGCAAACTGCAGCGGGAATTCCGCCACGTTTTCGGTCGTACGGTCAAGCTCCAGGCAGGTTTCCCAGAGGAAGGCAAAGAGGCCGGGGTTGGCTTCCTCCTCCCGGATGGCGCGTGTTGCCAGTTCGTTGATGAACAACACCACGGAGCTTTTCCGTATGTCGAAAGGAAGAC
This sequence comes from Bacteroidales bacterium, assembly GCA_035403625.1. GTDB lineage: Bacteria > Bacteroidota > Bacteroidia > Bacteroidales > FEN-979 > CAIVAT01. The sequence continues at coordinate 8,867 of DAONFN010000054.1, read as the reverse complement.
TGGCGTAAGGATGAGCGATACGGACCTCTTTCAGCGACTGGAGCGATGCGGTTTCCTTGTGGTACGCCACCAGTTCGAGCAGGGTCATGACCTGGAAATAGGCTGCGCGGAATTTCGAACCCGGCCGCCGCGCCCCTTTTACGAGATACGACTGGATGCCGAAGAGTTCGGTATAGATCTTTACGATGACACTGGTGTCGGAATAAGGAAGCGAATGGAAGACGATGCCGCGGGTGGCGTGAAGCATCAGCGCACGATAAGGATCTTGGTGACCAGTTTTTCGTTGCCGTTGTCGTCGGCCGAAAAGACGAGGTACACGCCGGTGCCGGCTTTTTTCCCGTCGAAGTTCCGCCCGTTCCATACCACCTGGCCGCCATAGACACCGGTTTCGGCGCTGGTTCCGCCCAGCGATTCGACCGTGGGGCTGCCGGCGTGACCGGCATACACCAGGGTGCCGTTGATATCGGTGATCCGCACGGAAGCATTTTTCACCAGCCCTTTCACCGCGATGAACCCGTCGTAGTCCTCCTTCACCGGGTTGGGGAAGGCATAAACATCGTGGTTCGTCTCCTCTCCCGAACTGGCCGAAGCCCGGAAGGAGATCACGCCGTTGTCGGTTCCGAAAAAGACATTCCCGTCTTTATTGAGGGCGATACAGGTGATGCGGTCCGAGAGCAGGGGACTGTCGTCGGCGGTGAAATGGAAGATCTCTTTGGTGCCGTCTTCCGAGAAGAGATAAACCCCGCCACGGTCGGTGCCGACCCATTTCTGGTTGGCGCCGTCGACCGCGATGGCGGTGACGGTCTCCCCGCTCAGCAGGTATTCGACATTGTTCCCCTGCGTGACGAGGATCTGCTGTGCATCGAAGTTTTCGCCGGTGAATGCGTTCTCAGGCGTGTAAAATACGGCAATACCGTCGTCGGTGCCGATCCAGATCTCCCCGTTTTTATCTTCCGCCATGGCATACAGTGTGGTTCCCGGGATCTTCCCGCTGCCGGCGGCGGCGTTCAGCAACCGGTAATGGTCGTCGGCCGGGTTGTCGGGCGTGTGGTTGTCGGTGAAAACGAGCAACGGGTTGGAATTCATGGTTCCGTATCGCAGTTGCACCCATTTCTGCCCGTGACGGTCGATCAGGATCTGTCCCATGTCGATCTCGATGGGGATGGAGAAGGAGGTCCACTGGTTGCCCCGTTTCAGGTGCAGGCATTTGTTGTTAAAGGAACAAACCACCCAGAGGTTGCCGTCGGGATCGGTCGCCACCCCGCCAACGCGGATGTCGGAGGTGTCGGATCCCGAAAAGTTGCGCAGCGAGCTGTTGCCGTATGTGTAACGTTTGACGGCCGAGTCGTTGTAGATCTCCACCACCCCTTTCCCGAAGGTGCCGGCCCAGATGCGCTTCGGATCGGAAGGATCGACGGCGACCGACACGACGTCGTAAGCCTGGTTGAGCACCGGGTTGCGGTAGCCCTCGATGTTAAACCACGCGTCGTTGTTGAAATGGTACACCGCCGGTCTGGTATACGTAGGACCATACGAGGTGTTCCTTCCCCCGGGGGCGATGTAAATGTCGTTGCCGTAGCCGGTCATGCTGAAGGCCATGGCGCTGGAGGGCCCTCCCAGGTTCACATGGGTGATCAGCCCCGTACCGGGCTGGAAGCTCACCAGCCCCGTGTAGGTATCACCGACCCACATCAGCCCGGTATGATCGGGAATGCCGTAAAGCGGATACTCGGCGCCGTACACATTGGCATACAGCTCCAGGTTGGTACCATATGCCCAAACATGGTTGTTGCCGGTCACCATCAGGTACTGGTCGCTCGTGGCCAGGTTCCTGACCGGCTGGTCGGGGGTGTTGGCCCAGCGCTGCCACTTCCCGTTTTCGTAGGTATAGATCGTGTCGGCAGGAGCCGCTCCTTTTCTCTTACTGATGAATACCTTCCCCGAAAAAAAGGTGGCTGCCGGGTACGAAGCGGTGGTGTCCATCCGTGTGTCTCGCACCCATGTGGCGAAATTCGACAGGTTGGGATCGTTGGCAGGGGCGCGGTAGATGCCTTTTTCGGTGCCGACGAACAAAGTGTCGTGGCTGTCTTTGGTGATGGCGAGTACGTCCACCTGGGCGCCGTTCTGCCCGATGTAGTAAGTGTCGCGGATCTCCTCCTTCACCAGGTCGAGCACCACGATGCCGAAACCGCAGGAGAGATAAGCATTTTTCCCGATGAAGAAGACGTCGTTGATCGTCTTGTTCCCGATCGGTTTCCGCTTGATGTCGGAGATGTTGATGACGGTGTTGTCGCGGATCAGGTCGATGTTGGCGTTGGTGTAGGCGATCACCAGGGTCTTGTACTCGGCATTGTAGCGGATGCCGCGGATCCCGATATCGGACAGGCCGCTGATCTTGGTGATCCTTCCCACGCTGTTATCTTCGCGGTTGATGTAGAAAACCGCGTAAGGGGTCGAGGCATAGATGCGGGTGCCTGCGTCGGCCACCGAGTTGACAAGTGCGTAAGGCAGTTCGTCGCGCCATTGCCCGATGGCAACCTGCTGTGGATGTGCCGCCGGGGCAAGTGTCAGAAGGAAAAAGGTCAGGAAAAGGTAATGGAGTCGGTTCATAAGTACCTGGTAATGCTTATTGATATGATCTGATAGAATAACTGATATCCCCCGTTTTTATTGTGAGGAAGGAGAGTCCGTCAGACGATCATTCCGGCTGCAACCGTTTCGTTGGTGGATTCGTCGACCAGGATCAGGCTGCCGGTGATGCGGTTGGTCGTGTAGGCGTCGTAGAAAAGAGGTTGGGTCAGGCTGAGCCTGACCAGCGCGATCTCATTCATTTTCACGGTTCCGAGACCCGTGATCTTTTCCAGCGTAGTGATGTCGAGCACATGGTCCACCTCGCGGACGATACACCGCAGGTCGCGGGTGGTATGCCGCAGGGCATACCGTCCACCGGTCTGCATCGGCCGGGGGTTCATCCAGCAGATCATGGCGCTGATGTCGCGGTCCTGACGCGGTTGCAACGCAGGCGACACCATCATGCATCCCCGGCTGATATCCAGGTCATCGGCCAGCGTCAGGGTCACCGACATCGGCGGGTGCGCTTCCGCGATCGGCCCGCTGAAAGTATCCACCGATTCGATTTTTGTCAACAGGCCGGAAGGCAGCACGAGTACCGGGTCGCCGGGCCTGAAGGAACCTCCCGCCACCCGGCCTGCATAGCCCCGGTAATCGTGGAATTCGTCCGATTCGGGACGGATCACGTACTGCACCGGGAAACGCGGGTTGACCAGGTCGTGGTCCTGGCTGATGGGGATGGTCTCGAGCAGGCTGAGCAGGGTCTCGCCCGTGTACCAGGTCATGTTTTCCGAGGGTTTCACCACGTTATCACCCTTCAGCGCACTGATCGGGATAAACCGCACATCGCGGCCCGGGAAGACTTTCCCGGCGAATTCGCTGAATTGCTCCTTGATGGCCATGTACACTTCTTCCCGGAAATCCATCAGGTCCATCTTGTTGATGCAAACGATGATGTGGGGGATGCCCAGGAGGGAGGCGATGAAGGTATGGCGGTGGGTCTGCTCGATCACCCCGTTGCGGGCGTCAATCAGGATGATGGCGGCGTTGGCGGTGGAGGCCCCGGTGACCATGTTCCGGGTGTACTGGATGTGCCCCGGGGTGTCGGCGATGATGAATTTTCTTTTCGGGGTGGCGAAATAGCGGTAGGCCACATCGATGGTGATCCCCTGTTCCCGTTCGGCACGGAGCCCGTCGGTGAAAAGGGCGAGGTTGATGTGCTCGCTGCCTTTCTGGATGCTGGCGCGTTTTACCGCGTCAAGCTGGTCTTCGAAAATCGATTTGCTGTCGTACAACAGTCGCCCGATGAGGGTGCTTTTGCCGTCGTCGACGCTGCCGGCGGTGGTGAACCGGAGCAGTTCCATATCAAGGTAGGCTTTGGAAGAAAACGGCTGTTCCATCAGAAATATCCCTCCTTTTTACGGTCCTCCATGGCGGCATCCGACCGCTTGTCGTCGTACCTTCCTCCCCGTTCGGTAACCCGCGTGGCCGCTATCTCGCGGATGATCTCCTCAACGCTGTCGGCGCTGGAAAGGGTCAGCCCGGTGCAGGAGATGTCGCCCACTGTGCGGCAGCGGACGCGTCGCCGCTCAGTGGTTTCCGACGATTTCATCTGCATGAACGGCGCGGCGGCAAGCCACACGCCGTCGCGGTAGAACACCTCCCGTTCGTGGGTGAAATAAAGGCTGGGAAGGTCGATGTTCTCCGCCAGGATATACTGCCACACATCCATCTCGGTCCAGTTGCTGATCGGGAAAACGCGGAAATGTTCGCCCATCTTCTTCTTCCCGTTGAACAGGTACCAGAGTTCGGGGCGCTGGTTCTTGGGGTCCCACTGGCCGAATTCGTCGCGGTGACTGAAAAAGCGCTCCTTCGCGCGGGCCTTCTCCTCGTCGCGCCTGCCCCCGCCGATCGCCGCGTCGAACTTGTTCGCTTCGATGGTGTCGAGCAGGGTGACGGTTTGCAGCACGTTGCGGCTGGCGTTGATCCCGGTCTCTTCCACCACCCGGCCACGGTCGATCGACTCCTGCACGGAACCGACGATCAGGCGGGCGTTCAGCGAACGCACCAGCCAGTCGCGAAAATCAATGGCCTCCTGAAAATTGTGCCCGGTGTCGATGTGCACCAGCGGAAAGGGCAGCGGAGCAGGATGGAAAGCCTTGCGGGAAAGATGCACAAGCACGATCGAATCCTTTCCGCCGGAAAAGAGAAGAGCGGGCCGCTCAAACTGGGCCGCCACCTCCCTTAGTATATATATGGCTTCCGATTCTAGTTCCTTGAGGTGCGTCAAATGACCGTTTCCCATCGTTCCTTCGTCTTCTAAGCTTTTCCGAACACCCGTTGGAGCAGCGTCCGGTTCTTCCGCGTTGCCTCCTTGTCGTCGGAATAATATCCGTACCCGTATCCGTATCCATACCCCGATCCGTACCCGTACCCATATCCGTACCCATATCCGTACCCATAGCCATATCCATAGCCATAGGATCCGCGGCTGAGCTTGACGTCGTTGATGAGGATCGCCAGGTTGGAGATGTTGCGCTGGGCCATGTCGTGGATGATGGTTCCGAAGATCTTCTTATGGGTGAAACCCTGGCGCACGAGGAAGAGGTTGGCGTCGGCATGCTTCATCAGCAGGAAGGCGTCGGTCACCAGGCCGACCGGCGGGGTGTCGATGATAATATAGTCGTACATCTCTTTCAGGCGGGCGAACATCTCGCTGCAGCGCGCCGAAGCGATCAGCTCGGCGGGATTCGGCGGTACGGGACCGGCCATGATCACGTCGAGGTTGTCGATGCCCGAGGGTTGAATGATGCCTTCCAGGCTGCTCTTGCCGATCATGTAGGAGCTGATCCCTTCAGCATTGTTCAATCCGAAATCCTCGAAGATCTTTGGCTTGCGGAGGTCGAAGCCCATCAGCAGCGTTTTCCGGCTATACATGGCGAAGATGAGTGCCAGGTTGATGGAAACGTACGTCTTTCCGGCGCTGACCATATCGGCCGTAATGAGCACCGTCTGCTTCTCCTTCCCCTGCAACAGGTAATTAATATTGGTGCGCACCGAACGGAACGATTCGGCGATGGACGACTTCGGCGAGTCGAGCACCACCACGGTACTCGGCTTGTCGCTGTGGATGATGTGGCCCACAATGGGCAATTTCGTCAGCTTTTCCACATCTTCCCGCTCCATCACCTTGTCGTTGAAATAATCCCTTCCGAAGATGTAGCCGATGGGGATCAGGGTGCCCAGCATCAGTGCGATCACGTAATTCAGGGTCTTTTTCGGGAAGACGGGCTTCAGCCCGACGGAAGAGGCTTCGTCGAGGATCTCGTTGTCGGAAAGGTTCGCCGCCAGTGTGATCTGCGCTTCCGACCGCTTCTGAAGCAGGTAGGTGTAAATGGCGTCGGTCAGCTTGAATTTCCTTTCGATGCCGAAAAGTACGCGCTGGGTCTCCGGCAGACTGTTGATGCGCGAATTGATGGCCGATACGCGGGCGTTCACCTCCTTCAGGGCGATATTGTTGGTGTTGATGGCGTTCAGCACATTTTCGGACAGTGCGCTTTTTGTGGTGCTGATCTGAAGGTCGATCGCCTTCAGGGTCGGGTTCTTTTCCTGCGAATACTGGGCCGTTTCCGTGCGTTTGATGTAGAGGTTGGTGAGCTGCATCGTGAGGTCGTTAAGCACCTCGTTGTCGATGCCCATCGAGGCCGGTACCACAAGTTCGTCGAGTTTCTGGTTCTTCTCGATGTACTCCTTCATGTTCTGCAGGTAATTCTTCCTCACCAGCAGTACCGCCTTTTCATCCTGCAACTGCATCATCTTCTCAAACACCTGCTTCGCCTCGTCGTTGAGATTCATGATCTCCTTGTGCGTCCGAAAAAGCATCAGGGCCTTTTCGGACGCGTCGAGCGAATCGGCAATTCCGCGCAGCTCGTTGTCGATGAACGCGATGGTGCGCGACGCCACGCTGTTTTTCTTCTCCAGCCCCTTGGCGAGGTACTCCTTGGTGAGGGCGTTGAGGAACACCACCAGTTTATCCACATTCCCGCCCCGCAGCTTGATCTCGACGATCGAGGCCTCCTTGTTGATGGGCTCGAGGGTGAAGGTCTTGTATTCCGACACGAGGGCGTCGTAGTTCTTAATGATGAAGGAGAAGGATTTGTTCACATGCTCCTGCTCGACGAACTTGTCGGTGAGCAGCACCCGGAACTTGAACTGTTTCGACTCGATCTCCTGGCCGAAGGAATAAACCTGGTCGACCATGACGTTCTCTTTCCGGTCCTTGTCCATCTTTCTGGTCGAGAAGTTGAAGAAGCGGATCGCTTCGTTCTTGGTCTCGAGCCGGAACTGGTCCTTCGACAGCGGCTTGATGTTGAAGTACATGTTGACCGGCTGGGGGAAGGCGGTGTCGATCACCACCCGGAAAGGGCTTTCGAGGTAAAGTTCCTTGGTGACGAAATGATCTTCGGTGAAATATGACACTTCAAACCCGATCTTGGTCACCGCCCGGTACGAGAGGGTGTAGGAAGAGAGAATCCCGATCTCGTTCTGAATGTTCTGCATGTTGTTGAAGAGCCCCATGCCCAGGAGATCCTGCGGGTTGAGCTTGTTCTCCGACTTGTCCTTGATCAGCACCGTGGTCTTCACTTCGAAGATCTCCTTGGTGTACTTGTTGAAGACAAAGGCGAGGATCAGGGCGATGAAGATGGTGAGGGCGAACAGGTACCAGTACCGGTAGAATTTGAAGAAGATCGCCTTGTAGTCGACCGTCTGTGATTGCTGGACGGGGGAGTGCGGGGTCGGGTTCACGGCGGTTCCTTATTTGAAGTAATTGATCAGCAGCAGCGCAGTGGTGAGGCCCGAGAGGGCGATCGCCCAGGGGAAGGTCGAGCCAAGTCCCCAGCGCTTGTACCCCAGCGGAGAAACGTAAAGAATGTCGCCCGGCTGAAGGTGGTAGAATTCCGATGAGAGGACCATTTCGCTGGTGAGGTCGAGGTAGTGGACCTGTGAGCCGCCCGGCACTTTGCGGACCAGCGCCACGCGGGCCCGGTTGCCGTATTCGGTCATATCCCCCGCCAGCGCGATGGCTTCGAGGATGTTCAGCTCGTCCTTGTAAACGGTATACTCCCCGGGTCGCATCACCTCGCCTACCACCGAAACGCGGAAATTGACCGCCTTTACCACGACGGTGGTCTCCTTGAGGTATTCGCCGATCTTGTTCTGGATCTCGGCCTTTACCTGGTTAACCGTCATGTCTTTCACTTGCAGTTTGCCCAAGATGGGGAAGTCGATGTCACCCTCGTCGCTGATGCTGTAACTGTTGAGGTAAACCGATGCATCGGTGGCGTAATCGTTGTAGGATCCGGTTCCCGCCTGCTTGTTGAAGAACAGGAATGCCTTTTCGTCTAGGGTGAAGATACGGATGTACAGGTTGTCGCCCACACGAAGTTTATAGTTGGCGTTGCGCTTAAAGGCGTGGAAGGTGGTGGTGTCCTTCTCCTGCACCCGCTGCAGGTACCGGATCTTTTTCTGGGGAACGCACGAAGAGAGAAGGAGTGCGCTTGCCAGGAATGCCAGCATGGCGAACGTCAGGAGTTTTCTTGGTAATTTCATAAAGGCCCGGGGTTGAAATGGCAAAAATACATAATTTTCAGATAACCTCCCCCAGCAAGGTGGCGGCTGTGGCGTCGGTGACCCTCACGGTCACGTATTCTCCCGGCCCTGCCTGCATTTTGGGAAATACGACCACCTTATTATAGGTGGTTCGCCCGAACAGGTGGTCGGCCGACCGCTTGGAACGTCCCTCTGCCAGGACTTCGAAGCGTTGCCCGATATCGCGCCGGTTGGAGGCGAGCGACAGGGCCTGCTGCAGGTCGATGATCTCCGTCAGCCTCCGCTCCTTGACTTCGTCGGGAACGTTGTCGGGCAGTGTGTCGGCGGCCAGGGTGCCGGGTCGTTCGGAATAGCGGAACATGAAGGCGGCATCGAACCCGACCTCCTTCATCAGCGAAAGGGTGTCGAGATGGTCCTCCTCCGTTTCGTCGCAGAACCCGGCGATGATATCGGTCGAAACCGTGCATCCCGGAAGGATTTCACGGATAGCCCGGATCCGGTCGAGGTAATCGGCACGGGTGTATTTCCGGTTCATCCGGTCAAGCATGTGGTCGCTGCCCGATTGCACCGGCAGGTGGATCGCCCGGCAGATGTTGGGATGACGGGCCATCGTGTGCAGAAGTTGGTCGGAAAGGTCTTTCGGGTGAGAGGTGGCATACCGGATGCGTACCCGCGGATCGACAGCG
>DAONFN010000053.1:0-11761 GCA_035403625.1 Bacteroidales bacterium | reverse complement strand
AACGGTTCGTACGACTGCATCATCCACTCCTGTTTCCCTGACCAGACGAGCAATCCGGCCACCCTCACCGTGAACCCTGTGCCGACGGCTACCGCCTCGAACAACGGGCCTATGTGCAGCAACAATTCACTGCAGTTGACGGGAACCACCGATATCGGTACCACCTACAGCTGGACCGGCCCGGGCGGATTCACCTCTTCATTGCAGAATCCGTCGATCCCGAATGTTCCGTTCTCTGCCAGAGGATCATACTACTTTACTGCCACTACAGCCGGATGTACGTCGCTACCGGATACCACTTTCGCGGAAATCAATGCCACCGCAAGTGTAACCATCACTCCTTCATCGTCGACCATCAGCCCGGGACAGGTTCAGCAGATTTCGGCCAGCCAGCCGGCGTCCTACAACAACGGGCCATTGGTCAACAGCCCGGGAACCGGATCCGGCGGTGCGGATGAAAGCTTCCTGTACTCCCCACTGACGCTTTACGGTTCGAACATAAGCTACAGTTCGAATTACAGTATGGCCGACGATTTCACGGTGACAAACGGAACCATGAATATCTCTTCGATGGAGTTCTTCAGCTACCAGACCGGCAGCACAACCACTTCGACCTTTACCGCCTTGTATATCCGTATCTGGAACGGCGACCCGAGTGTCGCCGGCAGCCAGGTAATCTGGGGCGACTGGACAACCAACCGCATGTCGAGTTCCAGCTTCACCAATATTTACAGGGTTGATGTGACCGGGAATACCCAACGTCCCATCATGAAGCTGGTTGCCAACACCCCCGGTCTTGTCCTGGCCCCGGGTACTTACTGGGTGGAATATGCCACGGCAGGAAGCCTGACCTCCGGACCGTGGTGTCCGCCGATCACCATCACCGGGCAGAATACGACGGGCAACGCCCTTCAGCGTGTCGGTACTAACTGGCAACCATTCACCAGCGGGACTGACCCGAACCTGTACAACCAGGGGATGCCATTCGTCCTGAACGTTACGCCCAGTACGACTACCTGGGCCCCGACGCTGACGCTCTATTCCGATGCCGCGGCCACCATTGCCTATACAGGTGAAAACCTGGCGACCGTTTGGGCAAAACCCTCCGTTACCACGATTTATACGGCAACGATAACCGGTACCAACAGCTGTCCGGGCACCGGAACCGCTACGGTGAATGTTCTTAATCCGCTCTCCGTCAGCGGCGTTGTTTCCGATGCCAGCTGCCCGGTGGGTGCTGACGGAAGCATCAACATCACGGTTTCAGGCGGCTCATCGCCGTTCCTCTATGCATGGAGCAACCTGGCTACGACTGAAGACCTGACCGGACTGAACCCGGGCACCTATACCGTAACCGTAACCGATGCATATGCCAACACCACTACCGGCAGCTGGTCGGTGGGATGGATCGACGACGTGTGCAACAACTATAATGTGACGGGTACCATTAGCGGTAACCAGTGCTTCAATGCCATCACCCTTCTCACCACCGCAGGCGGCGGAAATTCCTTTATCGTTTCCTCCGGCGCCGATGTGGACCTGATTGCCGACCTGACCGGTAAGATCAAGTTGCTGTACGGAACCCATGCCATGCCGGGATCGCACATGCACGCTTATCTCTCCGACACTTACTGCGGCGCCGTGAAGGCACCGTCGTTTGCGGCCACAGGAACGAAAGAGAACCAGTACAGCCTGTCACTTGCCAACTTCACGATCTTCCCGAACCCCACAAACGGGAATTTCACCCTCGTGCAGAAAGGCAGCCGTGAATTCGGTTCCGTACGGGTGGATGTTTACACCCTGAAGGGAGAGAAAGTGCTTACCGAACAGATGATCGGCGAAAAGAGTCACGAGTTCCGCTTCGCAGAAATTCCGGAAGGACTGTACTTCGTGAAAATTGTTGCCGACCACTATGTCGAGACCCTCAAGCTGGTGAAAACCAGGTAGTATCTACACTTGCTTCCGGCCTCTTTTCCCTGCTTGCAGGGAATAAACCGGGGAGTAGGTGAATAAAAAACCGGGGCATCCGTTCGACGGGCCCCGGTTTTTTTTTACCTTGCAGGCCACCATGGATCCCATTCTCTTTTCGGCTCCTGCCCTGTTATCCCTGTTTATCCTGGTTGCCCCTTCCCGGATCCGCTATGGGTACACCGTATTCATTACCCTGCTGGCCATCGGGGTCACCTCGATACCGGCCATCCTCGTGTTTGCCGACCCGGCCTTGCAACCGGAGGTGATCACCATCGGCGGTTTTGCCGGTACCCTGTCTTTCACCATCGACTCCCTCAGCGCCTTCTTTATCCTGGTGACCAATTTCACGGCCTTCACCGGTCTAATCTATGCCCGGGGGTATCTTGCCTCCTACCGTTCCACGAAATCCTCCGCCGTCTTTGCCCTCCACTATTTCAGCTACTGCTGGCTCCACCTTTCCATGCTGGGCGTGCTGATGCTGCGCGACGGCATGGCCTTTCTCATCGCCTGGGAACTGATGGCCGTTTCATCCTTTCTTCTTATCCTCTTTGAAGCAGAGAAACGCACGACCCTTAAAACCGCCGTCAATTACCTGGTCCAGATGCATGTGGGCCTTGCCCTCCTGGTGGCCGGCTTTCTCATTGCAGAGGATGGCACCGGGGTATTCGGTTTCGACAGCCTGCCCGCCTGGTTCTCGCATCATTCCAACCTCCTCCTGTTCCTCCTCTTCTTTGCCGGGTTCGCCATCAAGGCGGGCTTCATCCCCTTTCATACCTGGCTGCCCCATGCCCACCCGGCCGCACCGTCGCACGTTTCGGGAGTCATGTCGGGGGTGATGATCAAGATGGGCATTTTCGGGATCATACGGGTGCTTGTCTGCGTACAGTCCGACCTGCTGACCATCGGATGGGTCCTGCTGGGAATATCGGCCCTGTCGGGCCTGCTGGGCGTGATGATGGCCATTGTGCAACACGACCTGAAAAAGTTGCTGGCGTACCACAGCATCGAGAACATCGGGATCATCGGCATGGGGCTGGGCCTCGGCGCGATGGGGTTGGGTATGCATAACCCCGTGCTCGCTCTTCTCGGCTTTGCCGGAGGCCTGTTGCATGTGCTCAACCATTCCCTTTTTAAATCGCTGCTCTTCTTTAGCGCCGGCTCGGTATACCGGGCGTGCCACACCCTGGATATCGAAAAGCTGGGCGGGCTGAACCGCCGCATGCCGCACACGGCGGGACTTTTCCTCGTCGGATCCATGGCGATCTGCGGCCTGCCGCCGTTAAACGGGTTTATCTCAGAAGTGCTCATCTATACCGGGCTCTTTAAAGGGTTAAACGCAGGAAGCGCCTACCAGGCCCTGACTTTTATCCTGGCGGTGATCTCGCTGGCATTGATCGGAGGGCTGGCCATCTTCTGCTTCACCAAGGCCTTCGGCGTGGTTTTCCAGGGGGTTGCCCGGACGGATGCCGTTTCGGCGGCGAAAGAAGCGACCCCGGGTATGCTTCTTCCCCAGTACCTGGCTGCCGGTCTGATGCTCGCCATCGGGCTGCTGCCCATGCTGTTTCTGGAACCGATCCTCCGCCTCGTTTCCTTTCTGTTCCACCTGGATCCGGGGCCGGAACTGCCTGTCATCGCACATACCCTGTCACGGATCAGTCTGGCGGGATTCCTGCTGCTCCTGGTCACCGGGGTCATTCTGCTGGTGCGGCGGGCGGTGTCGGGTCCCGGAAAGGTGATGGAAGGCCCGACCTGGGGATGCGGCTACACCGCCGGAACCCCGCGGCACCAGTACACAGCATCCTCATGGGCGGCGGGCTTCGGCGAACTGGCCAGGCCGGTACTCGGGGGAAAGACCGAATATGAACAGATCGGAGAGGAGGAGATCTTCCCCCGCCGGCGTTCGTTTGCTTTCCACCCGGCGGATGTGTTCCACGACGCGCTGGACCGGATCACCGCCTTCTCGATGACGGTGCTGAAACGCATTGCCCGGTTGCAGACGGGATACATCCAGCATTATATCCTCTACGCTTTTGTTTTTATACTATTTATATTCATCCTGTTATTTCTGAAGATATTATGATGGGATTCCTGGTGTCGGTAGTCTCCGCTCTTTTCTTCCCGGGTATCATCCTGCGAGTGAAGAGTATTGCCAGCGGCCGGAAAGGTCCGGGGATCCTGCAGCCATGGAAGAACATCGCGGTGCTGTTGCGGAAAGCGAGCGTATTCAGCCCCGTAACAGGGATCATCTTCCGGATCGCCCCCGCCGTTTATCTGGCCACCATCCTATGCGCCATGCTGCTGCTGCCCTTCCCGGGGATGGGGTCACTCCTGGGCTTCGAGGGTGATTTTGTGCTCTTTGCCTACCTCCTGGCCCTGGGGAAGTTCCTCTTCATCCTGGGGGCGCTCGATACGGGCAGCAGTTTCGAGGGAATGGGTGCCAACCGCGAAGCGCTGTACTCTATGCTGGCCGAACCCGCCTTCTTCATCCTGTTCGGGACGCTGGCCCTGCTAACGGGCCACACCTCGATGCAGGATATCTTTTCTTCGTTCCGCTTTGCAGGCGACAGCTCCTTTATCATTGGGGCCATTGCCGTATACCTGCTGATCCAGATCGCTATGATCGAGAACAGCCGCATGCCCGTGGACGATCCAAAGACGCACCTGGAACTCACAATGATCCACGAGGTGATGATCCTCGATCACAGCGGATTCGACCTGGCACTCATTCATATCGGCACCACCCTGAAATTCTGCCTGTATGGCATGCTGATCGCCTGTTTCGTGGTACCGCCCTCGCTGACCATGAGTTTTGGCGGCGGAGCGGTCAATCCTGTTCTGATGAGGTTCCTGCAAGCGGGGATATGCCTGGGCATCCAGGGGGTATTCGCCGCGATGATCGGCCTGCTCGAATCGTTCCGGGCACGGAAAAAAATGGTACGGAATCCGCAGTTCATAGCGACCCTCTCGTCGATCGCCCTGGTCGCTTTTTTCCTGGCTCTTCTGCTCACTTTTAACCTGATGGCCCCGTGAACATCCTGCTGATCATCGTCTTTGCCGTCACCCTGCTCTACCTGAGCATGACCGAGCGGTTTCCGATCTATGCCTCGCTGATCGGCCTGCAGGGGGTGTTGCTGTTTTTCCTGTCGTTGCTCGAACTCAATACGATCACCCTGGCCACTCTTATCTTTGTTTCGGTCGAAACACTCGTTTTCAAGGTGATGGTTGTCCCCTGGTTCCTGTTCCGCATCATCCGGAAAACCGGTGAGACGAAGGTGCACGAAAAGGCCATGCCCGGATTCTATTCGCTGTTCTTCGTGACCGGCGGACTTTTGATGAGCATCGCCATTTCCTTCTCACTGGCGGCTACAGGGCGGTCGCTGATCTATTTTATTGTTGCTTTCTTTGCTGTCTATACAGGCCTGTTCATGATCATCTCACACCGGAAGATATTCTCCCATCTGATCGGGTTTCTGGTGGTGGAGAATGCCGTGCTGCTGCTTTCACTGGCCATCGGCGCCGAAATCCCCATGCTGATCAATGTTGGTATCCTGCTCGACATTTTCGTCAGTGTGCTGATCCTCGGTATTTTCATGATGAGGCTGAAACAAAGTGTACATGAACTGACCATGCTGAGGGATGAATAAATAACAGGCGAAGGGTATTACAAAGGATCGAATGACGCAGAGTGATTATATATTGACCGGTTTTTTAGGTGTGTCGGTGTTGCTGGCGCTGGCGGCGGGGTTGCTTCGCAGGAAAGCGGCTGTAAAGCTGGTCGCCCTGCTGTACCTGCCGGTTCATGCCGGTTTCTCCCTGTGGGGGTGGATGCACGAAGGACAGACAACGCTTGAATATTTTACATTCGATGCCCCGGGCTTGTTGCTGCTTTCGGTGTTGTCGCTGCTGGCCGTTACCACCGTCCTGCACGGGTTCAGCTACCTGGAGGAGTCGTCGCCGCGGGCTTATTCGATCTATCACGCCGCGCTGATCGGACTGATCACCTCGATGTCGGGGGCTTACCTGGCCAACGGCATGACCATCGTCTGGATCTTTGTGGAAGCCACCACCCTGACGGTTGCCGCCCTGATCTACCATGACCGGACCCGACTGGCACTGGAGGCGACCTGGAAGTATGTGTTTGTTTGTTCGGTGGGAATTGCGCTAGCGTACCTGGGCATCCTTTTCCTTGGATTTACCCTGAAGGATGCGAGGCTGCTTCACCATTCCTTCGACAGCCTGGCCGGGATTGCCGGTAAAGCCGACCCCCTTTACCTGAAGGTCGCATTTGTGTTCGTATTTGTCGGATACAGTGCAAAAATGGGACTTTTCCCGATGCATACCGTCACGGTCGATGCCCATACCGTCGCCCCGCCGCCGGTGAGCGCTTTCATCTCCACCACCCTGATGAACGTGGGTTTTTTAGCGATCTTTCGCATCTACCGGCTTTTCTCCGCCACTACGATCCTTCCCTTCATGAACCATGTGCTCATCCTGTCGGGGCTCCTTTCCCTTCTGGTCTCGGCCGGGTACATGCTCAAGGCCAAGCACAATAAACGGATGCTGGCCTACTCGAGCCTCGAAAACATGGGGATCGTGGCCATCGCCCTGGGCGTCGGCGGGATCGGGTATTATGCGGCGATCCTGCACCTGCTGCTCCATTCGCTCAGCAAGGCCGGCCTCTTCTACCAGATTGGAATCTCGCACAAGGTCATGGGGACCTACCAGTTGGACGAGTCGGGCAACTACTTTTCGCTCTATCCGGCGGGTGGCGGAGCCCTTCTGCTCGGGCTCCTCTGCATTGCCGCCATCCCCCCTTCAGGGATGTTTATCAGTGAGTTATATCTCTTCAAAGCCCTGGTGGCCTCCAAGGATTTCTGGATCCTGGGGGCTGTTCTTTTTCTCCTCTGCTTTGTAATCTACGCGATGGTTACCCGGGTACTGCATATTCTTTATTCGCAACCCCGGCAGAAGCCGTTATGGGATACGGTGCCCGTCAACCCCTGGCAATCGGCTTCCCAGTATATCCTCTTCGGGATTGTCATTTATATCTGCTTCAGCCAGCCTGAATTCCTGCGCAACGCCATCGAAACGATCCTCCAAACACTGCCCGGATCATGAAAGAGACCCGGTATATAGAACTGTTTACCAACCCGGCCACCCTCCGGCTCGACGAGATCCCCGTGATGGATTATCCGGGATTTGCAGCCTTTACCGACCTGCTGATGGGAGAGGAGGGAACCCATTGCCTGCACTATTTTGTTCTGCCCGGCGATACGACTTTCCGGTTTATTTGCTGCATGGCCGCCGACGAAAACCATGCGATCCTGGTCTATTCCCACGAACAACCCCGCTTACCGGGGCTCACGCTTCCCTCGTTATCGGCCCGCCATTTCCAGTTCCATATCTTCGAACGGGAGATCCACGAAGAATTCGGAATTGAATTTGCCGGGCATCCCTGGCTGAAACCGGTCCGGTTTCCATCCCGGCCGTTTGATCCTTCCATGCAGATGGACACCTATCCTTTCTATACCATCGAAGGGGAGGAGCTGCACGAAGTGGGAGTGGGGCCTGTGCATGCCGGCGTCATCGAACCCGGACATTTCCGTTTCATCTGTCATGGAGAGCAGGTGCTCCATCTCGAGATCCATCTTGGTTATCCCCACCGGGGTGTGGAGCGGCTGTTTATTGAACAGAGATCTCTTCTGCAGCGGTCAATACTGGCAGAAAGCATTGCCGGCGACACGGCGGTAGGTCATACCCTGGCATTTGCCGGAGCGATGGAATCGCTGGCCGGGATCAGGCCCGGCGAAAATTCCGACCTGGAACGGGCCATCGCCCTGGAGCTGGAAAGAATTGCCATGCACATAGGCGACACGGCGGCTCTCTGCAACGACGTTGCCTACCAGTTAGGCCAGGTAACCTGTGAGGCGCTGAGGACGGTGATCATCAATACCACACAACGGTGGTGCGGCAACCGGTTCGGGAAAGGAATGATCCGGCCGGCCGGCCGCCCCTATCCGCTGAATGAGGAAATTGTGACCGTCATCCGGACCAATCTGGACGATGTGGAAAAACGATATCGCCACATTACCGACAGGATTTTTACGCTGCCCAGCGTCCTGGCCCGTTTTGAAGGGACCGGGCGGGTGACGGCTATGCAGGCCTCACTGATCGGAGCGGTAGGGCTGGCAGCCAGGAGCAGCGGTATGCACCGCGATATCCGCTGGTCGCATCCCTATGCAGCCTTTCCGAAGGTTGCCTGCGAACCGGTCATACTCGACAAAGGCGATGTGTGGTCCCGTGCGATGCTGCGAAAATCGGAGGTGGAACAATCCTTCGGGATCATCCGGACATTGCTGGATCAGGATGTGAGGATGAAAGAACCAGCGGCGGAAACCAATCCCCCGGCCTTCATTCTTCCTCCTTCCTCGTTGGCTGTTTCTCTGGTCGAAGGCTGGAGGGGGGAGATCTGTCATGTGGCCGTCACGGACGCCGGCGGGGAACTGACTGCGTATAAAGTGAAGGATCCGTCGGTGCATAACTGGATGGCGCTGGCGCTGGCGGTCCGGAACCAGGAGATATCCGATTTCCCGCTGTGCAACAAGAGTTTTAACCTGTCGTACTGCGGCCATGATTTGTGAAAGAAACTTTATCCGGGTAACATGCCATTGAGAGAATTCAATATCCTGCGTGATCACGGCAAACAATATGTTCCGGATTTACGCCGGGCAACGTTGCCGGAGATCTTCCGGGGGAGACCGGTCATCAGCGGGGATATTCTTCCTCTCGAAGCCGAAATGGCAGCCAGCATATGCCCGTCAGGCGCGATTCAGACCCGCACAGGAAGCGGGGCAGGACCCGTCTGTTCCCTCGACCTGGGAAAATGCCTGTTTTGCCGCGAGTGTGAGTTCGCCCTTCCCGGGAAGATCCGGTTCACCCACGATCACCGGCTGGCGGCCAATGACCGGCAAAGCCTGGTCATCCTTCCTGGAGAGGACAAACAGATCGCCCTCGATCCGGCACGGATCAGAAAAGAGATACGATCGTTATACCGGCATGCCCTTAAGCTGCGCCAGGTATCGGCCGGGGGCGACAATTCGGCCGAGATGGAACTGAATGCTGCGGGGAATGTGAACTTCGACATGGGCCGGTACGGTATTGAGTTCGTAGCCTCGCCCCGGCATGCCGACGGAATCGTCATCACCGGCCCAATCACCGTGAACATGGCGAAAGCTCTTCGGTTAACCTGGGAGGCCGTGCCGCCCCCCCGGGTCCTGATCCTCGTCGGCACGGATGCGATCAGCGGGGGCCTCTTCGCGGGAAGCAACGCACTCGATCGCAGTTTCCTCGAAGATCATTCTCCCGACCTTCTCATCCCCGGAAATCCCCCTCATCCGCTGACCTTCATCAACGGTGTTCTCGACCTGACCGGAAGATAAACTGAATCTTAACGGGCTTGCGAAGCAAAACTGTTTTAGAATCAGATACTGAACGATCAGGTCCGCATTTTTGCGGGCCTGATCAGCCAAAGTGTAAATACTGGTAAGGTCGGGGACCTCGCAACCATCAGATCAATCTTTCAGACAGCGCACCGAAATGCTGACATCGCGGTAGAACTGACCGTTGGTAGAGAGTGCCGAGGAATAGGATGCTCCTCCGTAATAGGCGTCAAGGGCACCGGTCGGGCCGACATTGTTCGAGGGTGTTGCAGTCCATATCAGACTTGACTTGTTGATGGAGACATAGGTTCCCGAACTGTAACGTTGTCCTCCGGGCAGAGCCGTGAACCCGCTTGAATTGTTCGCCCCCGTATTGATGGGCTGGTAATGGTACAGTCCCACCTCCTTAATCTTGCCTCCAGCCACCGACTGTCCGCCGAGCGCGGTCATCAGGGTGCCCCATTCTGTGTTGGTCGGAATATGCCAGCCCGGCGGGCAGATACCCTGGAAGTTGCCGGTAGGCGCCGGGTTCCAGTTGGTTTTGTTGCTGGCCCCGTTATAATATTGCACGATTTCGGCCCACTGGTACATGCCGCCGTAGATATTACAATTCCTCACGGAGTCGTTGAAGCAATACTTTTCGACAACGCCGTTATTGGCAGGGGTCTGCGAGGTGTTGAGAAGGTTTCCGACATTCAGATTCTCCCTGAGCCAGCACTGGGTTCCAACCATCACGGTGTTGTATGTCTGTCCCTGGTAAACCACCGTGGCAGGGGTACAGGGCGTCCCGGTCGAGTAAACCACCATGTACAGCGGCGAGGAGGTTGCCGGGCTATTGGTCAGACAGGTGGCGGAATAATTTGATGTGACGGTACAGGTTACACGATCATGGTCGGCGGGCGTGTAGGTGTAGGTATCGCTGTTGGTGCCGACTACGGTTCCATTTACTTTCCACTGGTAAACAGGTGCTGTGCCCCCGTTGCCAGGGGTTGCCGTAAATGTCACGGATGTGCCGGGCATCATGGCGTAGTAAGTCGCCGTGAGATCCACCGAGACCGGGACAAGTTGTGTGACCACGAAAGTGATGGTATTGGAGGTCACCGGTGTCGTCGAGGCGCCCGAGAGGGTGCAGGTGATCGCGTTGCCGTTGGCCGGGGTAAAGGTGTAGGTCGCAGTGGTAGCCCCGGAAATTGCAACTCCACCCAGTTTCCACTGGTAAGCCGGCGTGCTGCCTCCGTTGACGGCTGTTGCCGTGAGCGTCACGCTGGTCCCGGCGCATACAGCAGGTGTGGGCGTGGTAATGGTAATGCTGACCGGGGTCAGGTTCGCCCCGTTCATGATCACCGTATTCGAAACAGAGGGATTGCCGACCGGACAGGATACGCTGGAAGTCAGGGTGCAGGTGATCTGGTCATTCTGGACGGGCGAATAAGAATACGCCGGGCTGTTGTTTCCCACGGAGGTCCCATTGACTTTCCACTGGTAGGCGGGTGAAGTGCCTCCGTTTACCGGCACGGCGGTAAAGGCTCCGGCTGCCGTACCTGAGATGGCAACGCTCACCGGAAGGTAAGGGTTGACGTTCATCGTCACCGTGTTGGACGTGGCGGGAGTGCCGATTGCACAGGTCGCGTTCGAGGTCAGCACACAGGTGATCAGGTCGGTGTTCAGCACGGAGTACGAATAGGTTGTATTGGTGGCCCCGACCTTCACTTGCCCGTTCACCTTCCACTGGTATTGCGGGGAAGAGCCCCCATTGACGATGGTGGAAGAGAAAGTGACGGAAGTGCCCGGACAAATGGGATTCGCCGAAGGAGAAACGGTAATACTGACGGGCAGCAGCGGATTGACGATCATGGTGACAGGATTCGAGAGAGCCGGCGTGCCGGTGGCACAGGTCTCATTCGAGGTCAGCAAACAGGTCACTATATCGCCGTTAACCGGTATATAGGTGAAGATTGCATTGGTTGCATTGGATGCATTGGATGCATTCACCTTCCATTGGTATTGGGGATTTGGGCCGCCATTAACGATGGTCGAAGAATAGGTAACCTGCGTTCCGGCACAGACCTGGTTGGCCGATTCGGCAATGGTGATGCTGACCGGCATCAGCGGGTTTACCGTCATCTGGATCGCGTTGGAAATGGCCGGGGTTCCGATGGCACAGGTGGCATCCGAGGTCAGTTCGCATTTGATGATGTCGCCGTTAACTGGTGCATAGATGAAAGTCGGAAACGTAGCACTTCCGATAAAGCTCCCGTTAACCATCCAATGATATTGCGGATTGGGACCGCCATTCACGGTGGTCGAAGTGAAGGTCACCTGGGTGCCGGCGCATACCGGGTTGGCCGATT
>DAONFN010000052.1:3234-11775 GCA_035403625.1 Bacteroidales bacterium | reverse complement strand
CCGCCAGGAACTGCTGGACCTGCACCGGAGCTACGACGGTCTGTCCCGGGATCCCGATGGCATGGAACGTCACCAGCACCATCGTAGTGTCGGTCAGCAAAGCATCCGTTCCGGCCATGCCGATGGTGATGATCCCGTTTTGAGGGTCGATGGCGGCTGAATAGCTCATCCCGGTGAGCACGTTCTCCACGCCGGTAGCCTGGAGGAGCGCAGGGTCGTAAACAAGCCGGATATCGGCCGACTGTAGGGCGGAATCATGCACCACCCGGAGCGGAATGGTGACATCATCGCCGCCCGACACGGAAGCACTGCCGACCACCAGTTGAGCAAAACCGGAAGAGGCATAAACCGGTGCCGTAAGCTCCGCCGGGAAGGTCTGGATGATGCCGACGACATACTGGAGGATCAGCGAGGCATCGTAGGAGGTAACCCCCGCCGATCCGCTTACGTCGGCCACCGTATGCTGCGTGGCATTCAGCGGGATGCTGCCGACCACGTGCTGCAGCACCAGCGAGGCGTCGTACGATTGCACGATCCCGTTCAGGCTCACGTCTCCCATCCTCGGATCTGTAGAGCCGGCAGTGCTGTACGGAGAGTAGTTCACCGCCGTGGTAATGAGCTCTTGCACGCTGGTGCCGTTCCCGGCGATGTTGGTCTGGATTGGCCCGAGATTGCTTCCCCACCAGCAATTCAGGGCATTGATAGTGAAAGATTTATCCACATTATCAATCGCCCAGTAATAGTTGTTGTCGAAATCGCAGGAGGTGAATACCGGATTGGAGGCCGCCGTGGCATAAACCCCGTAATAGTTCTCTGCAATGTTGCAGTAGGTCACCTGCGGACTGGCGCTGGTGGTGTAGATGCCGTAATTGGCATAGCGGATAATGCAGCGTTGCAACCGGCAGAGGGGGTCGAGCGACTGGTCGTTGAAGGTGAGTCCGCCCCAGTAGCCCCGGGCCGGCGTGGTCCTGGTCGTGTCGGAGTTCGAATCGCCGCCGTAAAAATCGTCCCTGTAATCGGTGAAGACAATGTTGCTGTCGGGTGCGAAACCACCCTCTGCGATCAACCCTTTGTTGACGTAGATGCCTCCTCCCTGAAACTTGCATACCACACCCGGACTGATGGTTA
The DNA here is from genome assembly GCA_035403625.1 of Bacteroidales bacterium. Classification (GTDB taxonomy): domain Bacteria; phylum Bacteroidota; class Bacteroidia; order Bacteroidales; family FEN-979; genus CAIVAT01. The sequence goes on along the minus strand of DAONFN010000052.1, from coordinate 10,647 downwards.
GCGTGGCGCCGGTGCCAATCGTATAATTACCGAAGAGATAGGCAATGTTGGATACCCCGCCGAACGAACGCTTGGGAAGGGTCACATCCTGGGTCAGTGTTTCATCCCTCACCCGGATCACTTTCCACGTCGATCCGCTGATGGTGTTGTTGGTCAGCGACGACGGGAAGGAGACCAGGGAAACGTAAATCGGGTAATACCTGAGGTTGGTGAAGGAGCAGTAATCGATCTTCGGCTGGGAAACTCCGTTCAGGTCGACCCCGTAATGCAGGGATTGGAAGGTCGTGTTGCCGATGGTCGGCGAAGCGCTGGCCAGGGCGATGCCGGTACTGGCATACTTAAGGGTCAGATAGTTGAGCGTGCTCGAATCGTTGGATATGTCATTAAAGCCGATCCAGGTGCCCGACCAGGAGTTGTTGGAAGGCTGGGTCGCCGTGCCGTCCTGGTTCATGTCGGGCGGGTTGCCCACTGCATCATCCCGGTAATCGGTGAAAACCACCGGGCTGCCGGAGGTTCCGTTGACATTCAACCTTCCGTTGACCGAGAATCCCGTACCGGTTCCCTTGAAAACGATCCCCGCCGGAATGTTGATGGTTGTTCCTGAATTGATGGTGCAGACGCTCTCAAGGTAATAGGTAATGTTGCTGTACCCGCCGAAACTGCGGACCGGGATCGTGGCGCTCTGCGAATAGGTCTCGGGGATCACCGTCAGAGCCATCCTTCCCACATTCAGGCAGGTATTGTTGGAGAAAGAAGGCGAAGAAAACATGCTCAGCCGGATGGGCGAGGCCTGGATGGTATTGAACTGGCAGTTGTTGATCAGGGGGTTTGAGGAACCGCTGATGTTTATGCCGTAACCGCCAATCTGCTGGATGATGCAATTGTCGATGAGCGAATGGGCATTCGAGAAGTTGATACCGCCCGACGGATAATCGATCTCGCAATAAGTAAGCGTGTCGTTGATCAGGTTGGAGAAATTGATGCCGTATCCGCCGCCATAGTAACCCCAATCACCCCAGGTGGGGGAAGTGCCGTTGCCGTTATTATTCGAATCACCTCCCTTGGAATCATCATGATAGGAGGTGAAATAGATCCGGTTCGCGGGAAGCCCGTTGGCGATAAGCTTGCCGTAAACATAGATACCGGCCCCGTTGTACCCGTTGTCGTTCCGGAACTTCATCACTACTCCGGGCTGGATGACCAGCCGGCCGTTGGTGGAGATGTCAAGATTGTCAATTACGTAAGCGATGTTGTTGATCCCGGCCACATTGCGGGGAGCGAGGGTGGCCGACGACGAAAGGGTCCCTTCAATGATCTTGAGGGCCTGGCTTCCGTTGGCCGTAAAGGTGATGGAGGTAAACACGGGATTTGAAAGCAGCGACATGGCAATCGGATCGGAACTGCAGTTCTGGATGATTACACTGGTTATCGCCGGCGCTGAGTTGCCGTTGCAGTAAAGACCGTACGCCCCCGAATTGGTAAGGGTGGAGTTATTTACCTGTCCGGATGCGTTTTCAAAGCTAACGGCCCCATACCCGTTGCATCCTGCATATTTGACCCGCGCGTGGTTGATGTTGCAGTACGCGTCGTCGCTGGTGGCGTTGAACTTGATCGTTCCCCAGTTGCCGGGTGAGGGAACCGTCGCGTTGCCGTCACCGTTGGTATCGAACGGGTTGCCCTCGTTGTCATCCTGCAAACTGGTGAAAACCACCTTCTGTCCGGCGGTCCCGTCGGTCTTGAACCCCCCGTCCACCATGAAGAAAGTGCAATAGTTCATCTTAATGACCACGCCCGGCTCCACATTGACGTACGTGCCTGAATTGATGTACATGTCGGCCAGAAGCACATAGGTAATGTTGGTGTAACCCGCCACATCGCGTTTCTTAATCGTGCCGTTCTGGCACACACGCCCCCCGATGAGCCCGATCGCCTGCCACTTGACATTGGTGAAGGTGTTCCCCGTGAAGGTGGGATTGCTGGAACCCGAAATGTTGAACGGGCTGTAATTAATGTTGATCATGCTGTTGTTCGAGATCGCGGGGTTTGAGGCCCGGTGGCAGGCGATGCCGTAGTTCAGGTCCTTGAATTCGCAATTGGCGATCGTAGGACTGGCGTCGATCATCCCCACTCCCGCCCCGAGAATGTATTCCGTGATGCTGCAGGTAGAGAACCCGTAATTCCAGATGGTGGCATATTTGATCCGGCAGTAAGTCAGGTTGCCCGTCGCCCCCGGGTCGAAAATGATCCCGCCCCAATCGCCTACGACAGGCGAAGTGATGGTCCCGTCCTTGTTCGAGTCGCCGGGGTTGCCGTAGTTGTCATCCTTCGATGAAGTGAACGTGGTCATGCTGTCGACCGTGGCGATGGCATTGAGTACACCGTCAACGATGATCCGGTGGGCATAGGAGTACGATTTGATCACGATCCCCTTGTTGATGGTCAGCGTCTTGCCGGCTGGAACAATGATCTGGTCGAGCATCAGGTAGGTGATGTTTTGAACGGTGGTGACATTCCGCTTTTTGATCACGGCGTTGGCGGTCAACGTCCCTCCCAGCAAACCGATGCAGTCGTAGGCGTTGTCGGAAAACGACAGCACGTTGTTCGTCATGGTCGGGTTGGCCTCGAACGACATGGCGATGGGGGTCAACTGGCTCGACCCGATGGTATTGGAAGAAAGTACCGGGTTGGAGGCATATTGCATATAGAACCCATAGTAACAGTTCGATATCTCACACAGGTCGATGGTCGGACTGGCGGTGAACATGGAGATCCCTCCTGTATTCCCCGCGCCCGCGTATCGCAGTTTGCAGCGCCGCATCAGGCAGGTGGCGTCGCTGCTGGCATCCTGAAACCTCACGCCATACCAGTTTCCCGTGGCCGGCGCTGTGGCCGTGCCGTCGTTGTTGGTGTCGCCGCCCCAGTTGTCATCCTTGTATGAAGTAAAGAAGATGTTTTCCGCAACATTGGCATTGGCCACCAGGGTGCCGTTCACGTCAAGATAGGTATAGTCCTGGAATTTCAGGATATTGGCGGAGGATACCACCAGCCGGCCGCCGGTATTGATCGTCATGGAACTGGGAAAATAGAACGGGATCGACAGAGTGGGCAAGACCAGCGTATCGGAAACCGAGGTAAAATTCATGTTTACTGCCGTATTGACATTCCCGGTAAACGTATTGGTGCCGTGGACGGTCAGGTCGGCTGAACTGGTGTAGAAAACAGGCCATTTACACGCGGTAATTGAAACATTGGTGATATCCACTACGGCATTGTTACCCAGGTAAATGCCGTAATAACAGTTTTGCAGGGTTACGGAGGACAGGGTTGCATGAGCGCCGTTATAAGCCACGATCGCTCCACCATTGCTGGCAGCCCAGGTAGAGGTGGTACTGATCGTCCCCCCACTCATGGAAAGGATTCCCCGGGTTTCCATCTGGACCCCATGGTAAAGGAAGGAACTCAACGAGGTGGACGTGAGGCTTGCTTTCCCGTTGTATAAGTAAACCTGCTGTTGGTACTGTACCTGGCAGGAGCTGAGGTTGATCCAGCCGGAATCCGACACGGTCGAACTTCCGATCTGCATGTTCCAGTCGCCCGGCGACGGGCTGACGTTATTGGAAGTGATGGTCGCATTGGTGGCGAAGAAGCGGCCGTAAATGTACAGGTTTTGCCCTCCTCCTATTTTTATCGTAGCACCCGTCTGAAAGGTCAGCCAGGCATTGTGCACAATGTTCATCCCCGAGGGTATCACATACGGAAGGGCGATGGTCGGCATGACCGTGGTGTCCGACATGCTGGTGAAAGCCAGCCTTACCTCCGAATTCGTGTTCCCCGTAAAGGAGTTGGTGCCGTGAAGGGTGAGATCGGCCGAACCGTTATACCAGATGGGCCAGGAACAACTCGTAATGGTGGTGTTGGTCAGATCGATCTTTGCATTCTGCCGGAGGTAAATACCGTACAGGAAATGCTGGATGGTCACACCCGAAAGGGTATCGGTGGAGTTGGTGTATCCCCCGATGCCGTATCCGTTGGCGGCTGCATTCGCACTGCTGGTGTTGATGTTGCCGCCGGTCATCTTGAACTGGCATCCCGACTGCTGCATATCGACGCAGGTGCTGTTGAAGTTCAGCAGATCGGTCGTGGTCAGGGTGGCTTTCCCTTTCGTCATGATGAACGAATTGGCGTACAGCACCTGGCAGTTATCCAGGGTAACCGTACCGGAATAGGAGGGGCTCACCGACCCGACCTGGATGAACGACCAGATGCCGGGCGTGGGGCTGGCATTGTTCGAAGTGAACGTCGCCCCGGTGGCGTTCATGGTTCCGTAAACATACATGTATTGCGCGTCATTTAACTTGACGGTCACGCCGGATTGGACCGTCAGGGTAACGCCGCTGTTAACGGTTACATACGAGGTAACAATATATGGGCTGCCCGTAACATTCCAGATTGTATTGGTGGTGATCGGTCCCGATACATTGGTCGAAGGGAATGCAGGCATCAGTAACGCCATGCACGCCCAGAGGAGTAAGATTTTCTTCATGGCTGTATTCTTTAAATGAATTGTTGTGTCAGTTGTAAGGGAAAAATTGAGTATTCCGGTATAAAAATACTAAATAAAACGCCATTTGTCAATTTTTCCCCGGTACAATTGCTCGATTTTTTGTACTTCGGCTGATCAGGTTTGCACAAAATAGCAATCCTGATCGTTCAGTATCACGGGTTCTGACACGGTCTTGCACTTGCAAACCTGTTAAGATTCAGTATAGATCCGGCCAGGTCAAGAAAATCAGCCGGACCCGTATAAAGCAAGCAGAGACGCAATATATTGCGTCTCTGCTTGCTCTTTTTCCAGGTAATTCGAAACTCAATCTCCACCCTGGATCCGGTGGTTGCTCTTCCTACACATCTGAATGCGATGCGGTGAAAGTGATTTTCTTTTCTGAAATCAGAAATCCCCGCTTACGATCAGGCAGGGTTTATCAGATTAATGACCTTACAACCTTCCCGCCACCGCACTCCAGTCGACCAGCTTCCAGAAGTCGGCGATGTAATCGGGACGCAGGTTCTGCTTGTCGAGGTAGTAGGCATGTTCCCACACATCGCAGGTGAGCAGGGGGGCGGCACCGTTGCGCATAGGGTTGCCGGCGTTGCTCTCCTGCACGATAGCCAGTCCGCCGTCATCCTTCTTCACCAGCCAGGCCCAGCCACTGCCAAACAGTGTGGCTGCCGCGGTGGAGAACTTCTCTTTAAAGTCGGAAAACGAGCCGAAGTTCTTCACGATAGCCTCGAGCAGGGCGCCCGAAGGCTCGCCGCCGCCCTGTGGCTTCAGGCAGTTCCAGTAAAAAGTGTGGTTCCAAACCTGGGCGCCGTTGTTGAAGATTCCGCCCGATGAGCGCATGACGATCTCGTCGAGGGTGGCATTCTCAAACTCGGTGCCGGGGATCAGCTTGTTCAGGTTATTCACATAGGCCTGGTGGTGCTTGCCATAGTGAAATTCGATGGTTCTCTTGGAAATATAAGGCTCCAATGCATCCAATGCATACGGAAGCTTGGGGAGTTCGTGGATCATGATGTTTCTGTTTGAAGGTTAATTATCTGTTTGTCAATCTCAAAATTCAAAACTCAAATGTACTACAATTTCGCTTTGCCGGATTTCAGAAGTTCGACGGCTTTCTGGTATCCCGGGTCGATGGAATTGAGCACGGGGAAAAAGGCATCGTTGTCGAGCAGGTTCCGTCCTATATAGGCTTTCAGCATCGCGCGGGCGTACCGGTCCGATTTGACCAGGTCGCCCCCTTCGTGCTTCACCCCTTTCTGCGCGGCATAGGCCATGAATTCGCTATAAATGGCATCGGTCACCACGAAACCCTGCAGGAAGCGGCCCGGAGTGTCATATATTGCCAGTTGTGCCCGGCTGCGGTCGGTGTAGTCGAAAGCGAACTGGTAGATCAGCCCGCGGTTGAGGCATTGGGTATAGAAGAGTCGCGACGAATCCCGTTCCACCGGGATGAACACGTCGGGCATGATGCCTCCCCCGCCGTAAACCGTTCGGCCTTTCGGGGTGGTGTACCGGAGCGAATCGGGGAAATGGATCGAGTCGGGATGCTCCAGTTCGCCGTTCATGGTCCGGTGGAAAAAGTCATTATTATAGGCGTCCAGCCCGTCTTTGTAAGGTTTCTGGATGCACCTGCCGGTGGGGGTGTAGTAGCGCGCCACGGTAAGCCTCAGGGCGCTGCCATCCTTGAAATCCATCTGCTCCTGCACCAGCCCTTTGCCGAACGAACGACGGCCGACGATCAGCCCGCGGTCCTGGTCCTGGATGGCGCCCGATACGATCTCGGCTGCCGAAGCGGTTCCCTCGTCGACCATCACCACTACGTCGCCATTTTCAAACAGACCGTCGGATGTGGCATTCGATACTTCCTTCGCATGATGCATCCCCAGGGTATAAACGATCAGCTTCCCCTGTCCGAGGAATTCATCAGCCACGTCGATGGCTGCCTTGAGCACACCTCCCCCGTTGCCCCTCAGGTCGAGGATGAGTTTCTTCATGCCCTGCCCGGAGAGTTTCTCCAGTGACTGGTGGAACTCGTCGTGGGTCGTAGCGGAGAAATTGTTGAGCCGGATAAAACCGATGCCGGGTTCGGCCATGTAAGCAATGTCGAGACTGTAGGTGGGGATCACGTCGCGGGTGATGCTGAAATCGAGCAATCCCTTCACGCCCCGGCGGAAAATGGAAACGTTGACTTTCGTTCCCTTCGGTCCCTTGAGTTTCCTCATCACATCGGTCGTTGCGATCTTGATCCCGGCGATGTTTTTGCCGTCCACCTTCACGATCCGGTCGCCGGCCCGGATGCCGAGCTTCTCCGACGGCCCGCCGGCCACAGGGATGATCACGGCTACCGTGTCGTTCTCGATCCGGAACTGCACGCCGATCCCTTCGAAGCTGCCGAGCAGCGGATCGTTTGCATCATGGAACTCCTCTGCCGAAATATACACCGAATGCGGGTCGAGGTTGCCCAGCAGCCCGTTGATCGCCTTTTCCTCCAGGGCCTTCCGGTTGATGGTATCCACGTAGTTATCCTCCACGTAGTTCATCACCTCCTTCAGCTTGTCCTGTTTCGACCGGAGAAGGCCGAGGTTTTCGGTCCGGCTCCCCAGCAGGATGCCGACGAAGATCCCGCCGGTGAGCACCACGGCGAACCAGACGGGCAGGTAAGGGTTCTTTTTCTCCATGGTGCAAAGGTACGATTTTACGACGATGGCCGGAATCGTCTATATTTGTAATTCATCCGGTATTCCCAGCCCTGCAGGGGCGGGATATCATACCGATGGGTACATCGAAGAGGGGGTATCTGGCCGATAGCCCCGAAGGGGCGGGATATTATACCGACGGGTGCAGCCCGTCGA
>DAONFN010000052.1:0-3134 GCA_035403625.1 Bacteroidales bacterium | reverse complement strand
ATGGGACAGTCACTTGTAAAAAATTACATCCATTTGGTTTTCAGCACCAAACACCGGGTTGCGCTCATTCAGCCTCCTTTTAATACCGAACTTTATAGTTATTTAGGCGGGATCTGCAATAATCTGGAATCACCGGTCATCAGAATTGGCGGTTATACCGATCATGTGCACATACTTTGTATGCTTTCAAAAAAAGTTGCACTCATGAAACTGCTGGAAGAGTTGAAATCTCATTCTTCAAAGTGGATGAAAACAAAAGATCCGTCTCTGATAAACTTTTACTGGCAGGATGGGTATGGTGCGTTTTCAGTGAATCCTGCAGAAGTGGATCGGGTCATTGCCTATATTGATAATCAGTATGAACATCACAGAAGGAAAACTTTTCAGCAGGAATACAGAGTTTTTCTTAACAAATATAAAATTGACTTTGATGAACGATACGTTTGGGATTAGGTATTCCGCCCTTTCAGGGCTTATGGCTGGGTCGTTCCCCGCAAACACAGGGCTTCACCCTGTGTGAAAAAATGCTGCCCTTTCAGGGCTGAATAATATCGACCAGCACAGCCCATCGCTGCGTCCGACAGCCCAGCAGAAGCGAGATATCAGGGCCCCCTGGCCGATAGCCCCGCAGGGGCGGGATATCCTATCGAAGGGTACAGCCCGTCGAAGCGCAGTCCGTCGAAGGTTCCGGAAAAAACCCGACTTTTGTCAAAAAAGACAACCGATGCGCCCCCTGCTCATCCTTGCTGCATACCTGCTGATGCTTCCGGCCGTCACCGGTCATAAACCCGGCCGTGACATCCCTCCTCAACCCTACAGCAACAGCCATTTTACCACCGTCGATTCAATCGCCATTCATTACCGAACCTGGAACGAACACCTCGCCCGACCCAAAGGAAAAATTCTCCTGATCCACGGGTTCTGCGGCTCGACGTTCTGCTGGAGGAATAACTGCGACGCCCTGGCCGCCGCCGGCTACCGCGTGGTGACCGTCGACCTTCCCGGCTTCGGCTACAGCGGCCGGTCGGCCCGCGTCAACCAGTCGCAAAGCAACCGGGCACGCATGATCCGGGAGGTGCTCGACCGGATCGATCAAGGCGACACCACCCGCTGGAATATCGTCGGTCACTCCATGGGCGGCGGCACGGCCGAAGCCTTCGCCCTGATGTACCCGCTGCGCACCCGCAGCCTCATCGTCGTCGACGGGATGGTGTTCATCCACAACGACAATGTCACCCTCAACCTCGTCGGACTGGTCAACCACCCGGTGTATAAAAAACTGCTCCTCTCCTACGCCGAGAACAGCTACCTCTCGTTCGACAACCTCCGCCGCACCCTCAAAGGCACGTACGGCTTCATCCCCGATTCAGCCACCACCCTGGGATACTGGGAACCTCTGCAGGTCGCCGGCACTGCCGAAACGATCGTCAACATGCTGGCCAATTCCCGGGAGATCGACAACCTCCACGCCCGCGACCTGGGAAAGACTCCTGTTCTCATCATCTGGGGAAAAAAAGACAAGACGATCCGGCTCAGCCACGGCAAAAAATTCCGGAGAGCCGTATCCGGATCGATCCTCCGTGTGATCCCCGATGCGCGGCACATGCCGATGGAAACCCACGCGAATCTCTTCAACGCGACGTTGCTGGATTTCCTGGAGAAAAACGGACGTTAACGACCGGTCAGCGGCTTTTCCGCTTCTTCCCGGCGATCTCCGCCATCCGCCTGGTTGCGTAATCGCGTCGCAACACCTGTTGCGGCAGCAACTCCGGCCGGGTTTCCTGCGGGTTGTCGTTCTACAGGAACTCCCGGTACCAGGGCAACGCTTCAAAGGGCTTCCGCAGGTGGTAGTCATATTGGTAAGCAATCCTGAAACGCAGGGTATTGTTCCCGGGATCTGCTTCCAGCGCCTTCCGGAGCAGGACAACCGCCGTATCGGGATTCCCGCAGGCTGTTCCGGCATCAGCCAGCTCCGCACACAGCGAAGAGAGAAAACTGCCCGAAGGCATCAGCAGCCGGAAGGTCCGCTCCAGGTAGACCCTTCCGGTATCATTCTGCCCCGCCCTGAACGCGGATACACCGTAGTAGAAACAGAGCTCCGAATCGGTGGTGTCGTTGCGGAATGCCGCCCGGAAAAAGGGCGCCGCCGAATCGTACCGTTCGCGCTTGTAGCAGGAAAGCCCGAGGTACTTGAGGGTAAATTTGGACGAATCGCCGGCAGCCAGGCATTTTCCCAGTTGCCGGGCAGCCCCAGGAAAATCGATCATCAGGTAAAGACAATATCCGTTCTGCCTCAGGATGGGGATCGACGTACTGTCCTTTTCCAGGTATTTCTGGGTGAAATAATAGGCGATCGGCACCTGGTCGGTGCGGATGAAAAGATTCACCAGCCGGCCGGTCACATATTCATCGTAGGGCGACAATTTCAGCGCTCGCCGGTAAAACCGGATCGCCGAATCCGCCTTCTTCAGCTCGAAGTAGCAGGTACCCAACTGACGGGGCAGGTGGAAAGAGGCGGAATCCCCGCGGTAGAGTTCCTGCAAAAGGGGAACCGCATCCCGGTAATCGCCGTCCATAACGAGCAGGTTGGCCTGCTGGAGTTTGAGCCAGCTGTTGCCGGGATAACGGACCAATGCCGTGCGCACCGTCCGGAGAGCACCGGTGATATTTCCCGACTGCCGATAAACCTGGATGAGCTCATTCAGGACGGGGAGACTCGTGCTGTCGGATGCCAGTGCCTTACCGATCGACCGAATCGCTTCCGGGTATTTCGACAGCGCCGCAAGCGACCGGCCACGCAGCAGGAAAAGCTCGGTGTTGGTGCTGTCGGCCGAAAGGAAGCGTTCGGCCAGGTCTGCCGCCTGGCCGAATTTCCACACATCCATCAGGTCTCTCACCTGCGCGGCAGGGGACCGCTCCTGAGCGGGCATGAGGAGCGGCAACCACAGAAGAAACACCCCTGCGATGATCGGTCTGCGCATGAACGGGATCTACTTTTTCGGTTCCTTTTTCTTATCCTTGTCGAGTTCAAACTTGATCGGCAGGTTGAAGATAACGTCCACCTTGGTCCCGTGGTTTTCACCTGGTTCCCAGGCAGGCATGGCCTTGACCACACGCAGGGCCTCTTCGTCGCA
>DAONFN010000051.1:0-11810 GCA_035403625.1 Bacteroidales bacterium | reverse complement strand
CGGATCCTTCTGCTCATAGGCTGCATTCTGTACCGACTGCTTCAGATCGTCCATTTCCCTAAGGTGCTCCTTCCAGGCATTGTCGATCATCCCGAGCACGATGCCCTTCTCAATGCTGAGCACCACCTCTTTTCCTTTGTCTTCATACGCCTTTTTCAGGTTGGCCACCACCTGCATGGTTTTCAGCCCATCGGTGACCGGGATGGCGATGTTCTCGTACCGAGTCTCGTTTTCAAACACATCCCGGATCACGGGATAGGTTTTCTGGGCGATCTGATCGCATTTCTGGCGGTAACGCTTATAGATGTAGTTGTAGAGCCGGTCGGTCAGTTCACCGCTGCTCAGGTTTTCAAATTCCTCCACGAGAATGGGGGAATCGGCGGCGAACTCCTTGAGCAGTTCGAATGAAAACTCCTGGTAATCACGCTTGTCAGTAGCATCCAGCACGATCGTTTCGCACACATCGTAGATCATGTTGGAGATGTCGACGGCCAGGCGTTCGCCGAACAGGGCATGGTGGCGGCGTTTATAGATGGCCTCGCGCTGGATGTTCATCACATCGTCGTACTCGAGCAGCCGCTTCCGGATTCCGAAGTTGTTCTCTTCGACTTTTTTCTGGGCCCGTTCGATGGAGTTGGTGATCATGGAATGCTGGATCACCTCCCCTTCCTTGAGTCCCATACGGTCCATGATCTTGGCGATCCGCTCGGATCCGAACATGCGCATGAGGTCGTCTTCGAGGGACACGAAGAACTGCGAACTGCCCGGGTCTCCCTGGCGGCCGGCACGACCCCTGAGCTGGCGGTCGACCCGGCGTGATTCGTGCCGTTCGGTTCCAATGATCGCCAAACCTCCGGCATCCTTGACCCCCGGACCCAGTTTGATGTCGGTTCCACGGCCGGCCATGTTGGTCGCGATGGTCACGGTTCCGGTACGCCCGGCCTCTGCCACGATATCCGCTTCCCGGGCATGCAACTTGGCATTCAATACATTATGCGGGATATTCTTCCTTTTAAGCATGCGGCTGAGAAGCTCGGAGGTCTCTACGGAAGTGGTCCCGACCAGGCTCGGACGCCCTTCACTGATGAGTTTTTCGATCTCATCGATGACAGCATTGAATTTCTCACGCTTGGTCTTGTACACCAGGTCCTCCCGGTCATCGCGGATCACCGGTTTGTTGGTCGGGATGACGACCACATCGAGCTTATAGATATCCCACAATTCTCCCGCTTCCGTTTCGGCTGTACCGGTCATCCCGGCCAGCTTGCGGTACATGCGGAAATAGTTCTGCAGCGTGATGGTGGCATAGGTCTGCGTGGCGGCTTCGATCTTCACATTCTCCTTCGCTTCGATGGCCTGGTGCAATCCGTCCGAATAGCGGCGGCCTTCCAGGATTCGCCCGGTCTGCTCATCCACGATCTTGACCTTATTGTCCATCACTACGTATTCCACATCCTTCTCAAAGAGCGAGTAAGCCTTGATCAGCTGGTTCACCGTATGGACGCGTTCCGTCTTGATCGAGTAGTCACGCATGATGGCATCCTTGCGTTCCAGCTTTTCCTGGTCGCTGATGTTTTGCTTCTCCAGTTCGGCAATGAAAAGCCCGATATCGGGAAGGATATAGAAATTCGGGTCCTCGTACGACTGGGTGAGCAGATCAATTCCCTTGTCGCGAATCTCGACGGTATTGTTTTTCTCATCGATCACGAAATAGAGCTCGTCGTCGATGATCGGCATGTTCTTCATCTGCTCCGCCATGTAGAAGTTCTCGGTCTTCTGCATGAGGGCTTTCATTCCCGGCTCGCTCAGGAATTTGATCAGGGCCTTGTTTTTCGGCAGCCCGTGATGGGCCCGGAGAAGTTGTTCCCCGGCCAATTTCATATTCTCTTCGTTGGAAGTATTTTCGGACAGCGATTTGGCATCGGCCAGCAATTTTGTCACCAGGTTGCGCTGCGCATTATAAAGCTTGGCAACATTGGGTTTGAGGTCGTCAAACAGCTGGTTTTCACCTTTGGGAGTCGGGCCCGAAATGATCAGCGGGGTACGGGCATCATCGATCAGCACCGAGTCGACCTCGTCGACGATGGCGTAGTTGTGGGGCCGCTGGACCATCTCCTCGGGATTGCCCGTCATGTTGTCGCGCAGGTAATCGAATCCGAATTCGTTGTTGGTGCCGTAGGTGATATCGGCCAGGTAAGCGTCCCTTCTGGCCTGGGAGTTGGGTTCGTGCCGGTCGATACAATCCACTTTCAGTCCGTGGAATTCGAACAGGGTGCCCATCCATTCCGAGTCGCGCCGGGCAAGATAATCGTTGACGGTGACGATATGGACGCCTTTGCCCGGCAAGGCGTTGAGATACATCGGCAGCGTGGCCACCAGCGTCTTTCCTTCTCCGGTCGCCATTTCGGCGATCTTTCCTTCGTGCAGTACCATACCTCCGATGAGCTGGCAGTCATAATGCACCATATCCCACTTGATCATGTTGCCCCCGGCAACCCACGTGTTGCGGTAACGGGCCTGGTCTCCCTCGATCACGACATTCGCTTTCCGGGCGGCCAGATCGCGGTCGAACGGGGTGGCAGTGACGTCCACATACTCGTTCTCCGCAAACCGGCGGGCCGTATCCTTCATTACCGCAAAGGCCTCTGGAAGGATCTCCTTTAATACCTCCTGGGTCAGGTCGTATGCCTCTTTATCGAGCTTGTCGAGCTCCCCATACAATTTCTCCTTTTCTTCGATCTCGATCTCGTCGGAATTCAACTGCTCCCGGAGATCAGCGATTTCCTGCTCTTTGGCGGCGATGTGCTCACGGATCCGTTCGCGGAAAGAAACCGTGTATGCCCGCAGTTCGTCGTTCGAAACCAGACGGATCTTTTCCCAGGCTTCCAGGGCCTGGCCGACCAGCGGCGAAATGGTCTTAATATCCCGCTGGGATTTGTTTCCCAGCATTTTCTTGATTAAATCAAACATGTTCAGTTCTCCAGTAAATGTTGAATATCTGCTTCCAGGCCATTGCCGGGCAACCCTGCCGGATATTTGTTGATCTTGCCCTCTGCGTCGATCAGGACAAATAAGGGGTATGTCCGTACATCATACTCTTTCAGTACTTCCGAATGCTCGCCGATGTTGACGAATGTCCAGGTGTAGTCCTTCTTCAGGTTAATGAAGAAAAGCATGGTTGTATGGAACCTGTCGGCCGAAACACTGACAAAATGAACCTTATCGCCGTATTTATCAACCAGCGGACGAAGGAGATCCATCTCGTTCAGGCACGATTCACAATAGGTGGTCCAGAAACCCAGTACGACCGGCTTCCCCCTCAGGCTGCTGAGGGACAAGTCTTTCTGATCCCTGTCCAGAAGTGTAAAACCGGGCGCCTCGGTTCCCGGTTTTAACCGGGTCAGCAGGGTGATCATGTTGGTGGCCACCTCGCGGTTCCCGGTTGATTTCGATCGTTGCTGCACGGCGTGGATCACCGCCAGGATGTTCTCCTGCTGAAAATCGCCGGAGTTGTAAATATCCATCATGGATTTAAGCAGGACCAGTTCGCGCAGCGGTTCTTCCTTCAGACCGGTATCAGCGGCCATCCCTTTCATCAGCGAAGCATACGGATCGGCTGTCAGCAGCAGTGCTTTGAGGTCCAGTTTCCGCAGCGGGCCGGTGGATGAGGTGAGGTAATGGGAATAGTAGCTGTTGAAAAAATCCATGTATTCGGGATTCTGGTACAGGATCGGCTTGCCGGTGAAGTATTTCCGGGCCAGCTGGGCCCGGTTGTAATACTGAGTCAGTTGCTCAAGTCCGGCTGTTTTATACGCGGCATAGTCGAGGAAGAAGGGGTTTTTCGCCGAGCCGAAGTGACGGTTGATGCGAAGCCGGAAAGTATCCAGGAGCGCTTTATTACGCTCCCTGTAGAGTGCGTTGAAATGCTCGGTCAGGAATCCGCTGTACAATGTGTTGAAGATTCCGGCAAGGTTGTTGAGCTCCGTAGGATCGTCAACCGGCAGTTCAAGGTCGAGATTCTGTGACTGAATAAAAGGGTTGATCTCCTTGTATTCGTCGTAATTCATCGGGGCGATGGCCACGGAATAGGTCTTCGAAGGCTCGAGCAGCAATTCAGCTTTATGGAAATCGATGGACAGCACGGCTCCGATGGTCTGGTCAAGGTCGGCGGAAAGGCTGAAATGGCCCGTCGAGTCGATCCGGGCGCTGGCCAGCTCGCGTTCCTGCAGGGTGATCAGGTCGCCGTACATGGAGAGGTGGATCATTTTCCGTTCAGCTCCCGGCGCCACTCCGTTGATCACGGTCTTTTGTGCCATCACCATCCCGGCAACCAGGAAGAATAAAGCCATTAACTGCCATCTCCTTAAGGGTAAACTCTGCATGCTTCTCTGTTGGTTCAAGGTTAACAAATTCATATTTTGCCGATCATCCTATTTGAATCCCTTGCGGGATAAAAGGGCTTGCATCTCCTCCGTTCCGGATGATATCGCGGACGATGGAAGAACTCAGGGCGGTATATTCGGGGTCGCAGAGCAGAAAGATCGTCTCGACACCGGGCTGCATGTGCCGGTTCATTTGGCCGATGCTGCGTTCAAACTCAAAATCAGCAGAGGACCGCAGCCCGCGCAGGATGTATCCGGCCCCCGCTCTTCGGCAGAATTCCACCGTCAGCCCACTGTACGTGACCACCGAAACACGATTCTCTCCGCCGAAAATCTCCTCCAGCCATTTCTTCCTCCGTTCCAGGGGAAACAGGGGTCGTTTCTCCGCATTCTCGCCGATGGCAACGATGATCCGGTCGAAAAGCGGCAGGGCTCGCCGGATGATCGATTCATGCCCCCGGGTCACCGGGTCGAACGAACCCGGAAAGACGGCAATCCGTTCCATTTTCATCGATTTGAAAAGGCAAAGATATGAAAAAAGGCGGGAAGCTTGGGTTACTCAAAGGTGAAGGAAACCTGGAAAATTTTCGAACTCACCCGGTCGATCGAATCCGTGTAGATATTCTTTTCCCGCTTCAGCACATCGAATAAGCCGTACATCATCTTTAATTCGAGGCCGAATTTGAACCATTCGTTGTAAAAATCAAACCCGACGCCGGCTTCCAGGTAGATATCATTCTGGTTGAATTTCACGATCTTCTCATTCCGGCTTCGCTGTTCCCGTTTCTTTGCCTGAGAAGCAAGGTCGAGCGAATAGAGCCCTCCCGCCACCAGGTATGGACGAAAATTATTGTATCTCAAGGACTTATATTTAATCTCCAGCGGGAAATTGATATAGGTTGAGGGTACCTTTTTCGTCAGTGAAAGGGTCAGTACCGGTTCCGTTGCGGCTGGCCGGTACCGGTAGGTCTCGACGACGTAATCAATAGTCCGGTCGCCAAAGGAAAGCGACGGAACGAACTGCAGTTCGAAATATTTTCCCAGTTGCATGTTGGCAACAATACTGACAACGAAGCCGGGGATGGGGGTTGAGTTGACGGAGAGGACCCGGGCCGAATCGGGAAGGGGCAGGACGTCGGGAATATAGGTGGAATCGAAAACCCGGGACCGGAGATTGTCGATCGGCCGGATGGTTACGAGGCTTTGGTTCACGCCCAGAATGAACCCGAAATGGAACAGGTTTTCCTGGTCATAATTGGGCATGTTCAGCACCACCTGTCGCTGACTCCTGCCGCTAAAGGTCAGTCCGAATACAAGCGCGAATAATAAAGCCAGGGCGGTTCGTTCGGTTTTCAACAAGCGGGACAGGTTTTTATACCAGGGTTTAACGTACAAAAGCCGGTTTTATTTTTCCGCCACATAGATCGAGGCGATGCCTGCGCTGAGTCGATACTGGCTCAACGCCTTCAGATCCAGCTCGTTCATAATATCCAGAAAAGCCTGTCCGGAGGGGAATGCGGCAACCGTTTCGGGGAGGTAGGTATAGGCCGTATTACTGCCCGAAACCCTCTTTCCCACTACCGGGATCACAAAACGGGAATAAAAGGCGTAGAGATGTTTCATCGGGAAACTCCCCGGATGGGAAAATTCCAGGATCAGCATATGACCTCCCGGGCGCAGCACCCGTTTCATTTCCGAAAGCCCCTTCACCAGGTCGGTGAAATTGCGGACGCCGAATGCCACCGTTACAGCATCAAAAGAATGGTCCGGAAAGGGGATCTGCTCGGCGTCGCCGGGTTGAAGGCGGATCAGGGAGTCAAGTCCCTTTTTTGCGATCTTCTCGCGTCCGATTCCAAGCATTTTTACGGCAATATCGATGCCTTCGATCCGGTCGGGTCTCAGCCGGGCAATGGCAAGGGCAAGGTCGCCCGTACCGGTGGCCACATCGAGCACATCCCGGTGTTTCATTCCCGAAAGGATCCGGACCAGACGGCGTCTCCAAAGCCGGTCAATACCAAATGACAGCAGGTGGTTCAGGAAATCGTACTTCGGCGAAATCGCGTCGAACATTCCCTGTACCGTTTCTTTTGCAGCGGGCGACATGGCAGACGTTGTGGAATGGGTAGTTAATAAAAAAGGGATTATCCTTTTGATCAGATAATCCCTTTTTCTGAATTTCGCGGGTTATACGCCAAGCTGAAGCCGGCTGAAGCCCGTCACGGTAAGGTCTTTGTCATTTTCAGCAACGTACTGACGCACCGTTTTCTTGGTATCCTTGATGAAATCCTGGTTCAGAAGGGTCATCTCCTTGTAGAACTTCTGGAGTTTTCCCTGAGCGATCTTGTCAAGCATCTCTTCCGGTTTGCCTTCCTGGCGGGCCTGATCGCGGCCAATCTCCAGTTCGTGCTCGATGACATCCTGGGGCACGAAGTCCTTGTCGACAGCGATCGGGCTCATGGCAGCCACCTGCATGGCCAGTTCATGACCGATTTCCATCACGTTCTTTGCGTCCTTTTTGTTGAGGCCGATCACGGTTGCGAGCCGGTTTCCAAAGTGGTTATAAGCAAACACGACCGGTGCTTCGATCACGTTGAGGTGGGCGATCTGAATTTTTTCACCGGTTTTACCCAAAAGTTCGTTCAGCTTTTCTTCCACCGTCATGGTACCGAGCGACAGGGGGAGAAGTTCTTCGGCCGAATGCAGGCGCCGGGAGAGTCCCAGGTCGAGCAGGTTCTTGGCAAACTGGATGAATTCTTCGGTTTTACCAACGAAATCGGTTTCGCAGTTCACCATGATCACGGCGCCGAAAGTCTGGTCGTCGGTCGTTTTGGCTACCACATACCCCTGGTTGGCGTCACGGTCGGCCCGTTTGCCGGCTACTTTCTGCCCTTTTTTACGCAGGATATCAATGGCTTTTTCGAAATCGCCTTCGCTTTCCTGCAGGGCCTTTTTACAATCCATCATTCCGGCGCCGGTCATCTGGCGCAATTTGTTAACATCTGCAGCAGTAATATTCATAAAGGATCTTTTTTCACGATTAATTAAACGGATGTGGCCGGGCGATCGATGCGAAGATCCGCCGGGCGGGTCATTTCATACCCGCCCGGCTATCTTCATCCTTCACCCTTCCCTTTTCATTATTTCTTGGTACTCCTGCCGGCGGGTTTGCTGATCCGTTTCCGCGGAGCTTTTCCCATTTCTTCGGTAGTAGTCTCAGTGGTTTTCAGTTTGGATAACTTGGTCTCGACGAAATCTTTCTTCACGATTTTGATTCCGTCTTCGTCCAGTTCATCCTCTTCGTCACCCATCGAGGCATCGAAGTGCATGTCACCCTCTTCGCCTTCGCCACGGTCTTCACCGGCTTCCCGCTTATCGCGATCCAATTTACGCTCCACGAGTCCTTCTTCCATGGCCGAGACCATTGTTTCGACGATCAGGGCGATCGACTTGGAAGCGTCGTCATTGGCGGGGATGGGGAAGTCGACCATCCTGGGGTCGGAATTGGTATCGACGATTGCGAAGGTCGGGATGTTGAGTTTCCGGGCTTCGGCAAGGGCGATATGTTCTTTCAGGATATCGACGATGAAGATGGCGGAAGGCAGCCGGTTGAGGTCGGCGATGGAACCCAGGTTCTTTTCCAGCTTGGCCCGTTCGCGGGTGATGGTGAGGCGCTCCTTTTTGGAAAGGTTGGAATAAGAAGGCGAGCTCATCAGTTTGTCGATGGAGATCATTTTGCGCACGGCTTTGCGGATGGTGGCAAAGTTGGTGAGCATTCCTCCCGGCCAGCGCTCGGTCACGTACGGCATATTGATCCGTTTCACCTGTTCGGCAACCAGGTCTTTGGCCTGTTTCTTAGTGGCGACGAAAAGCACCTTTTTCCCGGCTTTGGCAATTTGCTTCAGCGCGGCTGAGGCTTCGTCCATCTTCGCCTGGGTCTTGTACAGGTCGATGATGTGGATCCCGTTCCGTTCCATGAAGATGTAGGGTGCCATGGCGGGATTCCATTTGCGGCGCAGGTGACCGAAGTGGACACCGGCATCCAGTAAGGCATCGAATGTTACTCTTGACATATGATTGTTCTAAAATCTGAATACTAACGTTTACTGAACTGGAACCGTTTACGGGCTTTCTTCTGGCCAAACTTTTTACGTTCAACCATACGCGGGTCGCGCATCAGGAGGCCTTTGGCCTTGAGCGGCGGACGGTGTTCCTCGTTGATCTTGCAGAGGGCGCGTGCGATGGCCAGTGCCAGTGCCTCAGCCTGGCCGCGGATACCGCCGCCGTCGAGGTTCACCTTTATGTCGTACTTGCCCTGGTTGCCGGTCACTTCGAAAGGTTCGGTCACCTTGAACTGCAGAACCGGCGTGGGGAAATAATTCTTGAACTCACGGCCGTTCACGGTAATATTGCCCTGTCCTTCCTTCAGGTAGATCCGGGCAATGGCAGTTTTGCGCCTGCCAATGGTATTGATTACTTCCATATTACTTGATTGAGGTTAATTTCACAGGTTTCGGTTGCTGGGCCTGATGCGGGTGTTCGGGACCGGCATAGACGTAAAGGTTGCGGAAAAGTTCGCGGCCGAGCCGGTTCTTCGGGAGCATGCCCTTGATGGCCTTTTCGACAACGGCTGTCGGCTTCTTGACCATGAGCTTGATCGGGGTGGTCTCCTTTTGCCCTCCGGGGTAACCCGAATGGGAAAGATAAATCTTGTCGGTCATCTTGTCGCCGGTCAGTTTTATCTTTTCGGCATTGATGATGATCACGTTGTCGCCGCAATCGACGTGCGGGGTGTAATTGGTTTTGGTTTTGCCTTTCAGCAGCATCGCCACTTTTGCGGCCAGTCGACCGAGCACCTGTCCTTCGGCGTCGATCAGGACCCATTCCTTGGTCACCGTGGCCGCGTTGGCGCTGATGGTTTTGTAACTTAACGTATTCATGCTTCTTCCTGGTTTTTATAAATGTTGAACCCCTTTTTTGGATGGGGCTGCAAAAGTATCTCTAATTTTCTGAACCACCATGCGTTTTCATAGGGGAAAAGAGTTAATTTTGCATTATCCTTTATTTTGAATCATTTTAAAATCATTTTATCCTTTAGTTTAATACATTTACTAACGATATTCCGTGCCGTTCATTTCCCGTATCATCACCGGAAAACTCACGCGTGAAAGGCCTTTCTGCCTGTTCGGGCCTGCGGGTAGCGGAAAAACGACCCTTATCCAGGACTTCTCCGCCCGCTTCAGCAATTTCATCCGGCTCGATCTGGAAACGCAGGCAGACCGGTCCCTTTTCCCGGACCCGCCGGACCCGCCGGAAACCCTGCGTGCAATCAGTTTCCTGAAAGAAAGAGAGTTGCGGGGAACGGGCACCCTGTTGTTGCTGGATGAGATCGGGAGATGCCCCGCTGCGTTGAGGTGGATCGCTGAACTCACGGAGTGGCAGACAACCGGACGGGCAAACAGGGAGGAAAATAAGGTACCGGCGCTTCCTTTTATAGTGGCGACCTCCTCATTCTGGAGGGATGAACTGGCTCCGCTGGTGGATCCGGTGAAAGGATTTTTCCGTCCAGTGTTCCTTCCTCCCTTTTCGTTCAAGGAATTCCTGGTGGCCTCCGGCGACGAACCTTCGCTGGCATCCTTCAGGGAGGTTCCGGTGCCGGGATATGCCCACGAAAGGCTTCTGCGTCATTTTCACCGCTTCAGCCTGATCGGGGGGATGCCCGGCGTCATTTCCGCATTTTCCGGCGGCGGATTGCCGGGATTGAAACATGCTTATGAGACGATCGGAGCGCAATTCCTCCGCAACCTGGCCCACGTCGCACCCGATCCCCGGACCTACCGTCTTGCAGCGGATGTACTGCAGAATGCCTATCCCTTTGCCGCCACGCGGATCGCCTTCCGTGACTTCGGCAACCTGGGAAGGGGCTCGCGGGAAACCATCAGGGCGTTCCGTGCCCTGGAGAACCTGTTCTTCTGCCGGGTCGTGCCTCCGCACACAGGTTTCACACCCGCCATCCCCGCTGATCCCACCCGGTCACCCAGGCTCCATCTTGCCGATACAGGCCTGGTCAATTACTTTTCCGGCATCCAGAAAACCCTTCTCCATACAAGCGACATGAACGCGATCTTTCATGGCCAGATCGCCCGGCAGGCCATCGGTCAGGAGATCGCTGCCGTGGAAGCTACCGGGCAGGAGGTTCCTTCCGGCAGCGCCCGGACCGGGCCCATCCGCCTTCCGGCTCCCGGTTTCTGGACCCGTTCGAAGCCGCAATCGACCGCTGAAATCGATTTCGTGCTGGTCCACCGCGACCTGCTTATCCCCGTGGTGGCCCGATCCGGAGAACCCGGCCGTCTGCGGGCTCTGCACCCGTTCATCGATGCGGCCCCGCACCCCTATGCCGTACGCCTGCACGCAGATCCGCTTGCGGTGAGAGAAACCCGCACCATAAAAGGAAAGAAATTTTACCTGCTAAGCCTCCCCTACTTCCTCGCAGGAAGGATCAGGGAGCACCTCGACGGGTTCATGAAGTATGTGAACCCGTAAACACACCGTGAAAAGTCTTCCTACCGTTTCAGGCACCGGAGCGAGAGCCCCTTTTCGTTCTGTAACCACGAATCGCGGAACATATTGGGGAAGTTATAGCCGATCGCCCGGGTCCACGGATATCCCATGCTGGCGATCGTTGACGACCAAAAGTTCGTATATTCCTTCACCGAATTGAAACTCCCGTCCGGTTCGCGGTGGCCGGCGCCCAGCAAAGTGAAACCGCTTACGTTGGTGGCGTCGGTGTTCGGGCTGTTCCAATGGGCGAATCCCGATTCCTTCATCTTTCCGCCTGCCACATTCTCGCCGCCCAGATAATCGGTCAGGAATGTCCAGTCGATATCGGTTGGAACGAACCATCCCGGAGGGCAGATACCCTCGGCGCCGTACATGTTGGAATAGGCCATGACCTCTCCCCACTGATAGAGTCCGCCGTATATTTCGCAATTCGATTCCTGGTCGTCAAAGCAGTATTTCTCGATGATGGTGTTGTCGGTTTGCTCCGAGGTGCCGGGGATCATGACTCCGATGTTGAGGTTCTCCTTCATCCAGCACTGGTTTCCGATCAGGATGGTATGGTAGGTCCGGTCGCCCCACGACACCGTTTCCAGCCCGGGGCAGGGTCCGCTGCCGCAAAGAAGGGTCGACTGCGCCATGACCAGCGGGGCCGAAGGTCCGCAATCATTCACCGCCCATACAAACCGGTTGTAGGTAGTATTGCACAGAAGTCCGGTTTCGGACCAGGTAGTCACGAGTCCAAGGTCGGTAGCGGTGGCATAATCCGGAACGTTGTTGATCTTATAGGTTGTGGCACCCGGCACCGGCATCCAGTTCCAGGTGATGCTGTCGGCAGCCGGAAGGCATGTCGCCGTGGCCGGAGTAGCAGGC
>DAONFN010000050.1:0-11932 GCA_035403625.1 Bacteroidales bacterium | reverse complement strand
GTGACCGTACTTATCAAGCCAAGTACTCCAACCAAACGCTTTGTACTTGTCTCTAACCTTCTCAAAAGGAAACCACCTGTCGCTAGCTCCATCAATGGTTACACCAGAATCAAACGAACGCCTCTCCCAATGAGCAGCATTAGGATTACGTAAAATATCTTGTACGGACTTATTTTTAGCTCCCCATCTCCACCTCCCTTCTCGACCGTCATTGCGTATTGGATAAACGCTAGTGCCGTCAGGAGCGACAAGTGGATACCACATGTCTGGTCTATCGGTTCTAAGCGATGCATCGCCCCATTTGCTGAGTTCTCTTCCTTTTCGATAACGACCAATATGATCAACAAGGTTTAATTCTCCAGCACTCTTCGATTCTCTTGATAGATTATTAGTGGCACCACCAGAATAAAAGAGTAGGTATTCGTGTCCCGTACGTAGCGCTGACTTCTCTTTACCACCACTTGGATCTGATAACCATGGTGCACACGCAAGTCTATGCTTAGGACCAAAGATCTCATTCAGTACCTCACCAAGGTTAAAAACTTCATTGTCATCGATTGATACACAGAGTAATCCATCTGGACTAAGCAATTTCCTTAGAATTACCAGCCTCGGATACATCATGCACAACCACTTATCGTGCCGGCTCAGGTCCTCCCCTTCCTTGCCCACAACCTGGTGCAGCCACTTGCGTATTTTCGGGTCGTTCACGTTATCATTGTACACCCAGCCTTCGTTACCTGTGTTGTAGGGAGGGTCGATATAGATGCACTTGACCTTACCTTCGTACTGCGGCAGCAGGGCTTTCAGCGCTTCGAGGTTATCGCCGTGGATGATCATGTTCCCGCTGCCAACAGGCGTTTCCTGTTTGCCATCGGGCGTGTAACCATATTGATGGTCGAGTACCTTGAACGGTACTTCGTGGTGGTGGTTGATAACCTTCTCTTTTCCGATCCAGTGGAGTGTAGGCATTCGCGTAGGTGGTTAAATCGGAGGTAAAAGTAGCAAAAGAGAACCATACTTCAACGTAAGGCGAACAACTTTCAGCGTATTGTCCGTTGCGGAGTTCGACAGGATGTCAATTCCGGAATGCATTGAAGTCTGACGGAAATCGGAATCAAGTATTCTTGTATCACAACACTTAATATGCCATTTCGTGTCATATGTCAGCGCATTGCATGACAAGATTCACTGAAAGGCACCTTTTTGCGCCAGTATGTCATGAAACGGAATAAAAAAACCCTTGGAATGCAACTTGCAGTAGTTCACCAATCATGCGCTGATGGCTGGTAGATGCAGTTGAATTCGAAGGGGGATGATTAAGCGATGCAAAATTATGCATTTCTCCAACACAACCAACTTTTTCTGTCGTCGTCGCCAGTGCATGTGCAATTCACTGAGTATTAATTAATACACACAACGTGAAAAAGAATGTTCATGTAGTCCCACACGATGGGAAATGGGCCGTGCAGACTGAAAATGCAGAACGGCCTGCAAAAGTGACAACTACCCAGAAAGAAGCGATTGAGCGTGCGAAAGAGATTGCGACGAACAATGACGCTGAGGTAATCATTCATGGGCGTGATGGTAGAATTCGAGAGAAGAATTCCTACGGTAACGACCCTTATCCGCCTCAGGGCTAAACTAGGACCGATGGCTTACTGTAATTTATCCGTAAACCAATTGGTGCAATTCAGTGCTAAAACAGATGCTGGAAAACGAAGGATAATCCAGCAGCAACTGAATCCCGATACATTTAAGGTCCAATGGTACCAAAAAGCTAAGGCTTGCATAAGAGCAAGTATTAGCCAGAACTTTGATCACCAGCCTGTTTATGATGGTTTAGCAATGCTTGCTGCCAGGAAAGCTGTTACGAAGCATCAACTGTCTGATAAGGCTACTTCCATTGAAGCACTTGAACGCTTTCTTGATTTGAAAGTACCCTCTATCCTCCGAACTATGCATTATACGACAATCAGGCCGCCAGATAAAACGGTGATGATCTCCGATGTCGAGATTACTGTAGCTCCTGAAATCGTTTTTAGGGGTACGATGGGAGGTAAGAAGGTTGTTGGAGGTGTGAAAATTCACATCTGCAAAGGGACTCCATTCGATTACGAGCAATCTGAGCAAGTAGCTGCTGTCATATACAGGTACCTTGTTGAGAAGGTGGCGTTACCAGATGAAAAGGTGATACCAGCGCTGTGCTTATCATTGGACATCTTTGGTGATCGTATTGTTCAAGCTCCTCGTGATTTAACGAGAGTAAATCGATCACTCGATGAGGTGTGCAATGAGGTTAAGGTCCACTGGCTTGCTGCTTGACCCGAACTGATTTAATTGAATCGGTTCGACCAATTGCCAGCAGTTATTCAGTGGAATAAGCGGGGGAGAGTGCTATTCAATGGCACTCTCTTCTGCTTTAATAAATAAGGTGAATTGCTGTGCCGAAACGAAATGCTTACTGCGCTTTTATCTAGCGGTCATAAGTTTAAGACGGAATGCAGACCAATAAAATAAAGCGCACGTATCTGTAATACGCAGAATTACAGTCTAATACAGACATGCGCCGATAAGCTATACACGTAAATAACAGACTATCAGATAGATGCGATTTGTTGTACCTATGTTGTACCCGGAAACAAAAAAGGCTGACATCGTGTTGATTATCAGCCTTCTGCGTGTGTATCTGTAGCCCGTAGGGGAATCGAACCCCTGTTACCAGGATGAAAACCTGACGTCCTAACCCCTAGACGAACGGGCCATGGGAAATTTGGGAGTGCAAAAATACAACAACGTTTTTTCATGTGCAAAAAAAAAATCGACCCGGAAGAATTTTCTTTCCCGATCGTTAGGGTCCTGCCCTTACAAACAGACAATCAACCCGTTTTCCCCCGGGTGAGAAATTCACGGGTTTTTTCACCGGTTTCTCAAATTAAATTCGTACTTTTGCCATCTGTTACGGATTTCACAATACGGAATTTAAGTATTTATAAATCAACATATTATGAATAAGTCAAAGAAATTCTTATCGTGTGACGGGAACCAGGCTGCCGCCCATATGGCGTATATGTTCAGCGAAGTCGCCGCCATCTATCCCATCACCCCCTCTTCAAACATGGCCGAAAATGTCGACGAATGGGCCGCCCATGGCCGCAAGAACCTGTTCGGCGAAGAGGTGAAGGTGGTTGAAATGCAGTCGGAAGCCGGCGCCGCCGGTGCCGTCCACGGCTCTCTCCAGGCCGGTGCCCTCACCACTACTTTCACGGCCTCCCAGGGATTGCTCCTGATGATCCCAAACATGTATAAAATGGCCGGCGAACTTCTACCGGCCGTTTTCCACGTCAGTGCCCGCACCGTCGCCGCCCACGCCCTATCCATCTTCGGCGACCACAGCGATGTGTACGCCACCCGGCAAACCGGCTTCGCCATGATGGCCACCGGATCGGTTCAGGAAGTGATGGACCTCGCCGGTATTGCTCACCTCGCTGCCATCAAATCGCGCATACCCTTCCTACACTTCTTCGACGGGTTCCGCACCTCCCATGAGATCCAGAAGGTCGAGATGCTCGATAACGAAGACATGATGGGACTTCTCGACACGCAAGCCCTCCAGGAATACCGCGACCGCGCCCTGAACCCCGAACACCCCGTCACCCGCGGAACGGCCCAGAACCCCGACATGTTCTTCCAGGCTAAGGAAGCTGTAAACCGTTTCTATGAACCGGTTCCCGACATCGTCGAGCACTACATGCAGGAGATCACGAAATTAACCGGCCGGGTGTACCATCCCTTTACCTACTACGGGCACCCCGAAGCCGAAAACATTGTGATCGCAATGGGCTCCATCACCGATACAAGCAAGGAAGTGGTTGATTACCTGATGGCAAAAGGGGAGAAGGTTGGCCTGATTTCCGTTCACCTGTACAGACCCTTCTCAGCTAAGTATTTCTTTAACGTGATGCCGAAGAGCGTAAAACGCATCTGTGTGCTCGACCGCACCAAAGAACCCGGCGCCAACGGCGATCCGCTGTACCTGGATATCCGTGACCTTTTCTACGATCAAGATAACCGTCCCATGATCGTGGCGGGCCGTTACGGACTCAGCTCGAAAGATACCACGCCGGCGATGATCATCAGCGTGTTCGACAACCTGAAGCTGAAAGAACCCAAGAACCACTTCACCGTTGGAATCGTCGATGATGTGACCTTCCTCTCCCTGCCGCTGCTGCCCGAGATTGATATCTCCCCGAAAGGAACCTACTCGGCGAAATTCTACGGCATCGGATCAGATGGTACGGTCGGCGCCAATAAAAACTCCATCAAGATCATCGGCGACAGCACCGATAAATACGCCCAGGGCTATTTTGCTTACGACTCGAAAAAATCGGGCGGGATCACCGTTTCTCACCTTCGTTTCGGCGACAGTCCCATCCGCTCCCCGTACCTGGTAATCACACCCGACTTTGTAGCCTGTCACGTTCCGGCCTATCTCGACAAGTATGACATGCTCCGGGGGCTGAAAGACGGAGGCACCTTCCTCCTCAACTCCATCTGGGATGCCGAGGAGACGAAAAAGCGCCTTCCTGACCATATGAAGAAATACCTGGCCGACCATAAAATCAGCTTCTACATCATCGATGCTACCCGGATCGCCGAGGAGATCGGCCTCGGAAACCGCACCAACTCAATCATGCAGAGCGCCTTCTTTAAAGTGGCGAACGTGATCCCGTTCGAAAAGGCAGTGGCCGACATGAAGAAAGCCATCTATAAGACGTATGGCCGGAAAGGGGAGGAGATCGTCAACATGAACTATGCCGCTATCGACCGGGGAGGAGAACTCATCCGGGTGGATGTACCGGCCGAATGGTCGGAAATTGTCGTGAAACCTGTTGAAAACGGCGATCAGGACGATTTCATCCGCCAGATCTTTGGTCCGGTAAGCGCCTTCCAGGGCGACGACATCCCCGTGAGCGCTTTCATCGGCCGCGAAGACGGTACCTTCCCCTGCGGTACGACCCAATACGAAAAGCGCGGCATTGCGGTGAACGTACCGCACTGGATCGCTGAAAACTGCATTCAGTGCAACCAGTGCGCATATGTGTGCCCCCACGCTGCCATCCGGCCGTTCCTGCTCAATGAAGCGGAAAAGAGCGCAGCTCCTGCCGGCATGACCACGCTGAAGGCTGTTGGAAAAGAATTGGCGGGTCTGGAATTCCGCATCCAGGTTTCGCCGCTCGACTGCACCGGCTGCGGCAACTGCATCGATGTTTGTCCGGCCAAGACCAAGGCGCTGGAATTCCAGACCCTGGGCAGCCAGATGCATGAAACCCGGCACTGGGATTACAACATTGAGAAAGTCACCTATAAGACCGATGTGGTCGACCGGTTCAAGACCTTCAAGAACAGCCAGTTCGCGCAGCCCCTCTTCGAATTCTCCGGAGCCTGTGCCGGTTGCGGCGAGACGCCTTATATCAAGCTTCTTACCCAGTTGTACGGCGAGCGGATGATGATCTCCAACGCCACCGGTTGTTCCTCCATCTACGGAGGTACTGCACCCTTCACCCCTTATCGTCCGAATACTGACGGTCACGGTCCGGCCTGGGCCAATTCACTCTTCGAAGACAATGCCGAATACGGATACGGGATGGCCGTCGCCATCGCGCAGTTGCGCAAGCGTCTCGCCGAGAAAATGCGTTCCGCTATTAAGGAAAACATGATGGGCAGCGCTACCCTTGAGGCCATGAAGGCCTGGATCGAGGGTATGTACAATGCCGAAGCGTCGAAGGCTGCAACCAAAGCCCTGATCCCGCTGCTGGAGCAGGAGAGCAACCCGTTTGCCGCAGAAGTCCTGAACCTCCGCCAGTACCTGGTGAAGAAGTCGATCTGGGTGATCGGCGGCGACGGATGGGCCTATGATATCGGCTACGGCGGTCTCGATCACGTAATTGCTTCGGGCGAAGATATCAACATCCTGGTACTCGATACGGAGGTGTACTCCAATACGGGCGGTCAGGCATCCAAGTCAACACCGGTGGGGGCCATTGCCAAATTTGCCGCCTCCGGTAAGAAAGTTCGTAAAAAGGATCTGGGCGCCATGGCTATGACCTACGGGTATGTGTACGTTTCGCAGGTTTCCATGGGAGCCAACAACAGTCAGCTTTTCCGCGCCGTGAAAGAGGCGGAAGCCTACCAGGGCCCGTCGCTGGTGATCGCCTATGCACCCTGCATCAACCACGGTCTGAAGGCAGGAATGGGTAAGGCAGAGGAGGAGATGGATCGCGCCGTAGCCGCCGGCTACTGGCAGCTTTACCGGTACAACCCGACGCTGGGCGCCGAAGGAAAGAACCCCTTCACCCTCGACTCGAAGGAACCCGACTGGAGCTTGTTTAAAGAGTTCCTGGCCAGCGAAGTTCGTTATTCATCCCTGCAGAAAATGTTCCCGGAAGATGCGGAAACACTCTTCAACGCTGCCGAGGAGAATGCACGCTGGAGGTACGACCATTACCGTCGTATCGCCTCGATGTCGTATGAAAAATGAAATTTTCGGCGGTCCGGGGGAGTGTCCGACGCAGGCTTCCCCGGATCACTGATCATTTTTCCAGCGAAAAAAGTATATTTGCACCTCTCTAAATTTATCAATACCCACTGACATGGCAAACTTAACCACACGTTACATGGGGCTGCAGCTTAAGAACCCCGTCATCGTAGGAGCCTGCAACCTGGTAAAGGATATCGACAATTGCAAAAGGATGGAGGAAGCGGGTGCGGCTGCCATCGTCTACAAGACGCTTTTCGAGGAGCAGATCGAACTCGAGCGGCTGCAGATGAGCGAAGAGCTGAACCAGTACAACGATCGTCACGCCGAGATGATCAGCCTCTTTCCCGATATCGACCACGCAGGGCCCCGGGAGCACCTCGGGCATCTTCGTAAAGTGGTTAATGCCGTCAATATCCCTGTGATCGCGAGCCTGAACTGTACCTTTGGCGAAACCTGGGTGGAATATGCGAGGCAGATGGAGAATACGGGCATCAATGCGCTCGAACTGAACTTCTATTCCGTGCCTGGTGACTTTAAACGGGAAGGAAAGGCGATCCTTAACGAACAGCTTGATGTGGTGAGCGAAGTGAAGAAGAACGTGAAGATACCGGTGAGCGTCAAACTCAGTCCGTACTACACCAACATCCTGATGCTCATCCAGAATATGTACTATGCCGGTGTGGATGGATTTGTGCTGTTCAACCGGATGTTCCATCCCGATATCGATCTGGAGACAGAGACCCACCACTTCCCCTACAATCTAAGTCATGAGGAAGACAACCGGCTTCCGATGCGCTATATCGGTTTGCTGTCGGGTGAGATCCGCGGATCACTGTGTGCCAATACCGGTATCTTCACCGGACTGGATGCCGCCAAGATGATCCTCACCGGGGCCGATTGCGTCCAGGTGGTGAGTACCGTGTACAAGCACGGGATCGGCCAGATCACCCGGATCCTTGAAGAACTCGACGGGTGGATGGAGAAGAAAAATTACGATTCAGTCGATGCTTTCCGTGGCAAGATGTCACGGAAAAACCTGAAGGATCCCTTCGCTTATCGCAGGGCGCAGTATATCGACATCCTGATGAAGAGCGAAGAGATCTTCAAGAAATACCCGATGAGATAATAGGGATTACAAATGACAAATGACTAGTGACAAATGACAAATGAGTGAGTATCATTTGTCACTTGTCAATCGTCATTAGTAAATAGTAATTTCATACAGCATCCGGGCCTGGATGCCGTTCATCTCTTTTAATTCGCGATACATCCGGTAAAAGCGGTAATCCTCACCGAGGACTTCCCGGATTCGGGTCATGGGCTCTTCGGTTCCCGACAACTGGTCCAGTAATTCCTGAAACCACTCCTTCTGTTCGGGAAGTGAGACGATGCGGTAGTTCTTTGTCTTGGCCAGGTTGGCTGCCACCTCGACTGCTTTTGTCAATCCTCCGAATTCATCAACCAGCCCCAGGTTTTTGGCATCAGCGCCACTCCATACTCTGCCCTGTCCGACGGAATCCACGCGGGATTTGGGAATGTTCCGGCCCTCCGCCACTTTCCCGGTAAATACATCGTAGATGTGATCAACGTCGCGCTGGATCATCATCGTCTGGTAGGGGGTAAGGGGTTTTACGGCCGAGGGATAGTCACTGTTCTTGTTGGTGGTTGCCCGGTCGAAGGTGATCCCCAGCTTGTTCTTGAAGAGTCCTTCCATATTGGGGATGACCCCAAACACGCCGATCGAGCCTGTAATGGTCGCCGGATCGGCCAGGATCTTCGTGGCGGCGCAGGCAATGTAATAGCCCCCGCTGGCAGCGACATCACCGAAAGAGGCCACCACCGGCTTTATTTTCTTCGCCAGATCGATCTCCCGCCAGATAACGTCGCTGGCAAGGGCACTTCCTCCGCCTGAATTGATGCGGAAAACAATGGCCTTCACTTTACTGTCCTCCCTCGCCTTCCGGATGGCCCGTGAGATCCGCTCGGAGCCGATCGACTGGTCGTCGCCGGTTCCTCCCGAGATGGACCCGCTGGCATAAATAACGGCGATTTTATCGGCCCCTGTCTGGGTTTTCTTGTTACCCGGCACATCGGTATAAGCGCTCAGCGAAACCGCCTGCACCTTGTTTTTCTCTTCAACTTTCATCTGTTTCTTGAGGAGAGCGATCAGCTCATCTTTATAAACCAGTTGATCGACGAACCTGCGTTTCAGGGCATCCTCGGCAGTTTCGATCTTCAGGCTATCGGCGATCCGGTTCAATTCATCCTTCCCGATTTTCCTGCTTTCACTGATGCCGGAAAGCATGCGGTCCCATACATCGCTGATGAGGGCGGTAAGCTGTTCGCGATTTTCCGCGCTCATTTTATCAAGGAACAGCGGTTCGGTGGCAGCCTTGAATTTACCGTGACGGATAATCTGCATTTTGATGTCCAGTTTGTCAAGCATTCCCTTCAGGAAGGGTGATTCGGCGGTGAGGCCCTTGAAATCGAAGGCCCCCTGGGGATGCATGAAGATCTTGTCGGCTGCCGTAGCCAGGTAATAGGTCTTCTGGCTGTAGGCCTCGCTGTATGCCCAGATGAACTTCCCGGAGGTTTTGAAATCGATCAGTCCGTCGCGGATCTCATCCACCGTTGCGATCCCGGCGGGGACATCGCTCAGATCAAGCAGGATCCCGGCGATCTTTTCGTCGGTCTTTGCCTTGGTCAGGTTTTTAAGGATTTCATCAAGGCCGGAGTAAGGTTCATAACCCGAAGGGTTGAAGTTGAATTTCGATTTGGGGGCACGGTCGGCGATCTCACGGTCGAGCTTTACCTGGAGCAGGGTGTTTTTCTGAATGACAGTCTCCGAACTTGATGCCGCAGCAATGATCGCTGTCATAATTCCCACACCGATGATGGTGGATATCAGGATTAACAGCAATGTTCCCAGCATGCTGGCGAACATGATCTTGAAGAATTCTTTCATGGGACAGGTTTTGAAGAGATACAAATATATAAATAAATCAAGCCTGGAGATGATACGCTCCGATTGTCCGGAGGTTACAGGAGGCGGTTAGGGGAATTGTCCACATTGTGAATAACAATTCGGTTCCTTCCAGGGAACATTCTGTTATTTCGTGTATCATTGCAGGCGGAACTTACCGGCGGAAAACGGGCGTTCCATCCGGATAACATGAAAGAGGTTTATATACTGCTGGGCAGCAACCGGGGTGAACGGGAAGGAATGATCCTCCGCGCTTTGGAAATGATCCATGCTCAGGCTGGACGGGTCGTTCGTTTATCCGGCCTCTATGAGACTGCACCCTGGGGATTCAACGATCCCGTCGCTTTCCTCAACCAGGTGGCTGAGATCGATACGGATCTGGGACCGGAGGAGCTTTTAGAGTCATTACTGACGATCGAGACCCGCCTGGGTCGCATTCGTCCACCGGAAGGCTGCGGTTGTGGAATCGGAGGGGAAGCTGCTTACGAATCCAGGACCATCGACCTGGATATCCTCTTCTACGGAAACCGGATGGTCTTTACCGACAAGCTGATGATTCCCCATCCCCGTTTGCATGAACGGCGATTTACGCTGGTTCCGCTGAACGACCTGGCGCCGGATTTCGTTCATCCGCTGCTGAAAGCGAGCATTTCATCGCTCCTGAAAAGGTGTACCGACCCGTCAGCAGTGACCGTCTGCACAGGTCCAACCGGGTAATTCAATCCATCTTACCGTGTACAACTATATCGTTATCGAGGGAAACATCGGGGCCGGCAAAACCTCTTTCGCCACTATGCTGGCGGAGGAGAGCAATGCCCGGCTCGTACTGGAACAATTTGAAGAAAACTCCTTTCTTCCCAGGTTTTACGAAGATCCGGTGCGGTATGCCTTCCCTCTTGAGCTTTCCTTTCTTGCCGACCGGTACCAGCAACTGAAGTCGCTGTTCAGTGCCAGCGACCTTTTCCGATCCTTCACGGTCGCCGATTATTTCATCTTCAAGTCGCTGATCTTTGCCAGTAAAAACCTGGAGCCACTCGAATTCGGACTTTACAGCAAGTTGTTTGCCATTGTCAGTTCGGTAGTTCCGAAACCTGATATGATCGTTTACCTCTATCTGAACCTGGCCAATCTCAAGAAAAATATCGAGAAGCGGGGACGGCCTTATGAGCAAAATATCCAGTTTGATTACCTGGAGAAGATCCAGAAGGGGTATCTCGATTTCCTCCGCCAGCAACCCGACCTCAGGGTATTAGTGATCGATACCAACGGTCTTGATTTTGTTCTCCGGCGCGAAGATTACCTTTGGCTGAAAGACGTCATCCTTTCGGAGTACCCTGCCGGCATGCATCACATCAGCAACCCTTATTTGAATCTCTAGCTCCGGATCAGGTTTCGGTTGTATGGAAAAAAAGAAGGCGGCTTTTCGGGCCGCCTTCTTTTTTTCTGGTGATGGGTTGTTACTTGACGATATTCTGGAATTCCGGTGTACTGGCGAAATTCAGGAATTCGCGGTCGGTCTTGGCCTGTGCCTTGAGATTGGCATCCTTGCAGGCCTTCATGAGGTTCTCATAGAGGCTCTTGCTGTTGTTGGCCCGGGCCGCCGTGACGGCAAGCAGGTAGGAGGTTTCCGGTGTTTCAGGGGCACACTTCAGGGTCGTTTCAGCGGCCGAGTTATTGCCCGAAAGAAGCTGAGCGAGACCGAGGTTGTAAGTGCACTTCGCGTTGCCGAGCATGTTGACGGCCTTGGTGTAATCACCCTTCGGGATCATCAGGACACCCTGGTTATAGTTAGTGTTTTCACCCAGCGTGGCAGCTTTCTTAAACTGGGCTTCAGCCTTCTTGAGATCTTTCTGTTTGGCGTACACGACACCGAGGTTGTTTTCGATCATGCCATTGTTGGGCTGGCCGGTCTGTGCTTTGGTAAGCAATTGTTCGGCGCGGGCCAGGTCACCCTTTTCGATATGGGCAACAGCTGCATTGTTCAGGACCTTCCAGTTGTCACCGAACTTTTTCACCGCGTTGTCGAGGATGGTCAGCTTGGTATCGTTGTCCTTGGCCAGCGTGGCGGCATAGAGGAATTCTTCCACCTTCATCTTATCCGGGTTGGAAGCGCCGTTCTGGAGGAGTTCGGCGTCGGTCATCCGCGGTTCGTAAAGGGTGGCCGTGATTTCGCAGCGGCGCAGCGGGGGAAGCAGGTCTTTTTCGATTTCAGGATAGATCAGGATCATATTACGGATCTCCTGCTCTTTCTTGGCCTGGTCGGAATTGGAATTGATCACGTTCAGTACCTTATCCTTATCCTTCAGGTTGCTGTTCTGAACCGTTTTGAGGAATCCGTTCCAGTCCGGACCGTGGTGCTGAAGGGTCATGTTGACATCCTTACCGGCAGCTTCCACCGCAGCTTTCAC
>DAONFN010000049.1:0-12068 GCA_035403625.1 Bacteroidales bacterium | reverse complement strand
TCTTTCCCCCGTTCAATACGACCCAGTGGCGAATAAACTCCGCGTGTATGATCAGCTTGAAGTCGAAATTCTTTTCGAGCACCCGGATGTCGCCGCTACGCTCGCACTCAAAGCCAGCAAAGCCAGCCCGTTCTTCACAGGCATGTACCGGATGGTCGGCAACTTCAAATCGCCTCCCCCGACCGACGAACTGATCGCCTCGGCGCCCGTCACCTACGTAATCGTCTCCGACCCGATGTTCCAGTCGGCCCTGCAGCCATTTATCGCCTGGAAAAAGAAAAAAGGATTCCGGGTCATTGAAGGATATACCAGCAACCCTGCGGTAGGGACCACCACCACTTCCATCAAGGCCTGGCTCCAGGGGCTCTATACGGCTCCCCCGTCAGGATACAATGCCCCGAGTTTCGTCCTGTTGGTGGGCGACGTAGCTCAGATCCCCGCGTGGGCCGGTGGGGCCGGATCGCACTATACCGACCTTCGTTACTGTGAGTACACCAACGATAACCTGCCCGAAGTTTATTACGGGCGGTTCTCGGCCACCTCGGTGGCGGAACTCCAGCCACAGATCGATAAAACGCTGGAGTATGAGCAGTACACCATGCCCGATCCCTCTTTTCTCAACGAAGCGGTAATGTCAGCCGGGGCCGATGCCAGCTATCAGACGTGGAGCAACGGCCAGATCAATTACGGAACCGAGAATTATTTTAATACGGCACACGGGATCACCTCGCATACGTATCTCCAACCCGAACCCTCGGGGGGAAATTACTCCCAGAATATCCGGAACAACATCTCTGCCGGCGTAGCGTACGCCAACTATACAGCCCATTGCAGCTCGAGCGGCTGGGCGAACCCCAGTTTCCAGATCTCCGACATCGCTTCGCTGACCAACGCACACAAGTACTGCCTGATGGTAGGAAATTGCTGTCTTTCCTGCAAGTTCGACGTTCAGTCCTTTGCCGAAGAGCAGCTCCGGGCGGTCAACAAAGGTGCCGTCGGTTACATCGGCGGGTCGAATAACACATACTGGGATGAAGATTACTGGTGGGGGTGCGGGTTCAAGACAGTGGTACTCCATCCTGCCTACGATGCAGTCCATATCGGAGCGTACGACGGCACCTTCCACGATCACGCCGAGCCGGTGGCCGATTGGTTTGTCACCCAGGGGCAGATGGTGGTATGCGGCGATTATGCAGTGGAAGAATCCGGTTCTTCGCTGAAGCAATATTACTGGGAAATCTATCATCTTATGGGCGATCCTTCGCTGATGGCGTACTATTCGGTGCCTCCTGCCATGACAGCCAGCTATGCCAGTCCGCTGATGATCGGGATGTCGTCGCTGCAGGTCAACACCGAACCCTATGCCTATGTCGCCCTGTCGATGGGAGGCGAACTGATCGATGCGAAACTCGCGGATGCCGCCGGCAGCACCACCCTCTCTTTCCCGGCGCTTTCCGCACCCGGTATCGCCGATATCGTCGTCACGAAACAGAACCGTCAACCGTATATTTCGACGATACAGGTCATCCCGGCGTCGGGCCCCTATGTGGTTCATACGGATCACGGCATAAGCGATCCGCTGCCCGGAGGGAACAACAATGGGGAAATGGACTTCGGCGAACAGATCGGGCTCAACGTCACCCTGAAGAATGTAGGGATCGCCACAGCTACGGCTGTAACGGCCACCCTGTCGAGTGCCGGCGGGCAGGTGACCCTGACGGATAATACTGAAAATGCAGGCGATATCCCGGCTGGTCAGAGCGTCACGCTCAATAACGCATTCGCCCTGACCGTGGCCGGCAACATCCCTGATCAGACGGTAGTGCCCTTCACCCTCCAGTGTGTCAGCGGGACCAATTCCTGGAGCTCGGGGTTCAATATCACCGCCAACGCGCCGGTCCTCCAGGCCGGAGCGCTTACCGTGCTCGACAACGGGACCGGCTGCGACAACGACGGCATCCTCGATCCCGGTGAGACCGCCGATATCATGATCCTGGCCGGTAACACAGGTCATGCCTCCGTCGGGAACGCCGTTGGGACCCTTACGATCACCACCGGCGCGAGTCCCTACCTGACGATTCTTTCCGGTACCAGTGCGATCGGCACCCTCGCCGCCGGCGGGACAGGGAATGCCGTGTTCCATGTCACGGCTGCAGCGGACACCCCCATCGGAACGGCCGTGGACCTCACGTTTGCGCTTTCGGCCGGGTCAACCGGCCAATACAGCATCACGGCTCCGAAACAAGTGGTAATCGGGCTGATCCCGACCTATATTATGTCGACCTCGACGGTGTCCACCTGCGCAGGAAATTTCTTTGACCCGGGAGGAGAAACCGGCGATTACACCAACAGCCTCGATTACACCATGACTTTTCACCCGGGAACCACCGGCAGCCTGGTCCGGGTCGTCTTTTCCAGCTTTGAACTGGAATCGCAGACCTCCTGCGGGTATGATTACCTCAAGATCTACGATGGTCCCGGCACTTCCTCCACCCTGCTGGGTACCTGGTGCGGCACCAACTCGCCGGGAACGATCCTTTCCTCCCATGCTTCCGGAGCGCTGACTTTTATGTTCCACAGCGATGTATCGGTGACCAAACCCGGGTGGGCCGCTTCGGTCAGCTGCCTGTCGAGCGCGGTCGCCAATCCCGCCTCTTTCACCGCCATAGCCGCCGGCGCCTCGCAGATCGACCTGGCCTGGGCCCCCAACGCTTCAAACCACAATGTGATGGCGGTTTATTCGGTAAACGGGGTGTTCGGCACTCCCGTCAGCGGGACCATTTACACCGCCGGGGCCACGATCACGGGTGGCGGAACGGTTCTTTGTACCTGTGCAGCCAATGCATACAGCCATACCGGACTCAACCCGGGCAAGACATACTATTACAAGGCATTTTCGTATGATGCCTCCCATAATTACTCCACCGGCCTATCGGCCCAGGCGGTAACTCCCTGCGAGGTGATCAGTACCCTCCCGTGGACAGAAGGATTCGAAAACGGGGGAAATATCCCTGTTTGCTGGAGTCAGCAGGAAGTCAACAGTTCGGGAGTGAACTGGGCCTTCATCGCCGGTAACGGCGGGAGCTATCCGGCCACCTCCCACGGCGGGACTTACAATGCCTGCCTGAAAGATAATTCGTCGTCCGACAACAAAACCCTGCTGATATCACCTGCCGTAAACCTCGCCGGTCTTCCGTCGCCGCAGCTGAAATTCTGGCATACCCAGGCACTCTGGAGCCCCGACCAGGATCTGCTGGTGGTTTATTACCGGAAATCAGCAACCGATCCCTGGACCCAACTGGCCAGCTATACGGCCAATATTTCCTCGTGGACACAAGAAACACTTTCCCTCCCCGATGCGACGGCAACCTACTCCATCGCTTTTGAAGGAAATGCAAAGTATGGATATGGAGTATGCCTCGATGATATCGAAATTTCCAGTTCCTGCAGTATCATCAATACCGTTGGAATTTCCATCGCTGCCTCAGCCAACCCGGTGACCACCGGAACACCGGTGACCTTTACCGCCACGCCCGAAAACGGGGGCACAACCCCTGTTTATCAATGGAAGGTGAATGCCGGCAATGCAATCGATGCAACCAATGCAACCTATTCCTATGTGCCGGCGAACGGGGATGCCGTGACCTGTCAGCTTGTTTCCAACCAGGAATGCGTGACCGGCAACCCGGCTCTTTCGACGCCTGTAGTAATGACCGTTACCTCTGCCCCCCAAGCCATTATCCTGCAGGATGTAACGATCGACGGGACCGAATGCTACGATGCCACCGGAACCATTACCCTTGCCGGAAACGGTCACGCGGTGACGGTAATCGATGGGGGCAACATGGTGCTGATCGCCGGACTGAACATCCTGCTTTTGCCGGGGACCTCCGTGCAGACAGGGGGTTTCCTGAGCGGGACGATTGCACCCTACGGACCCTTCTGTCCCACCCAGAGCCGCATGGGTGGCCTGGCCGCTACCGGCGAATCGGATAACGGCCGACCCTCTGCCTTCCGGGTTTACCCGAATCCCACATCCGGAAGAATCACCGTCGATCCCGGTACCCCGGAGGCAAACTTTCAGGTGGATATCTACAACATGCAGGGAAGGAAGATCTTCCGGCAGGAATTTCCCGGCAAACAACCGGCCGGATTGTCGCTGGGAGGTAACCCGGCGGGCATTTACCTGGTCAGGATCACCCGGGCAAACCGGACAGAAACCGTTCGTGTCATCAAGCTTTACTAATCCTTCGGGGTTGTTGTAATTTTACCGAATTAACCGATTAAAACTGTCTTTTATTCTATGAAATCGTCTACCCGTCTGCTGCTGTTTCTCTTTCTTTTCCAGGGATGGTCTCTTTTTTCTCAGGAAATCCCGGAATACCTGAAAAGACGGGATGAAATTTACTTTACGTTCCGGATGCACGACCGATCGGAAATCGGAAAGCTGACCCGCATGATCTCCATCGACAACTTGGAAGGTATGACGGTTCATGCCTATGCCAATATGAAGGAGTTCGTCGCTTTTCAGAAACTGGGATATGAGGTCACCCTGCTGCCTCCTCCCGGCGACGGGCCGGGTGTGGAGATGTGGGATCCGGAAACGGATGCGCCACTGACGACCTGGAATTACTATCCTACCTACTCGGGTTATGAGACGCTGATGGCCCAGTTCCAGACCAATTATCCTTCGCTGTGCAACCTCGACACACTCACCACCCTCGCGAGCGGGAGAA
Source organism: Bacteroidales bacterium (assembly GCA_035403625.1). GTDB lineage: Bacteria > Bacteroidota > Bacteroidia > Bacteroidales > FEN-979 > CAIVAT01. Next base: position 7,332 of record DAONFN010000049.1, on the reverse strand, counting down.
GGCTGTTGATGCTCAAGATTTCCGACAATGTGAATACCGATGAAGCGGAGCCCGAATTTCTCTACACTTCCTCCATACACGGGGATGAGACTACGGGATACATTCTGATGATGCACCTGGCCGATTACCTGCTCTCCAATTACGGGACCAACACAGAAGTAACCGACCTGGTGAACAATATGGAGATCTACATCTGCCCGCTGGCCAATCCCGACGGAACCTATTACGGGGGAAACAGCTCGGTTAGCGGGGCCCGGCGGGCCAATATCAACGGGGTGGACCTGAACCGCAACTATCCCGATTTCCAGGACGGGCAGCACCCCGACGGGAATTCCTGGCAGCCCGAGACACAGGCATTCATGACCTTCGCCTCGCAACATCATTTTACGGCCGGCTGCAACTTCCACGGTGGTGTCGAAGTGGTCAATTATCCATGGGATACCTGGGCCACCCTCCATCCCGACGACAGCTGGTACCAGTACATCAGCCGCGAATATGCCGATACCGTGCATCTTCACGCCACTTCCTCCTATATGACCTACCTTAACAATGGAATCACCAACGGATATGCGTGGTATGAAGTGAACGGGGGTCGGCAGGATTATATGAATTATTACCATCATTGCCGCGAGCTCACCATCGAGTTATCGGGTACAAAAATTCTGCCCGCGGCCAACCTGCTTGCGTACTGGGATTACAACTGGCGATCGTTCATCCTGCTGATGAAAGAGGCACGGTACGGCATCCATGGCACGATTACGGACCAGCAGACCGGGGCGCCGGTGGCGGCCAAAGTTTTCATCACCAGCCATGATAATTACGGCTCGGAAGTTTACGCCAGCGCAAACCTGGGCGATTACCACCGGCCTTTGAAAGCCGGCACCTACACCCTGGAAGTGTCTGCGCCCTGTTACCAGACACAGACCATAACCGGGGTCACCGTGGCCGACCATGCCACCCTGACCCTGAATATCCAGATGGTCCCCGGCCCTGCAGCCTCGGTTACCACTACGGCGGCATCGTCCATCACGACGACCGGAGCCGCCACGGGAGGAACTGTGACCTGTACGGGAAATACACCGGTGACCGCACGGGGCGTGTGCTGGGGAACCACCACAGGGCCGCTGGTGACCGGGAACCATACCACCAACGGATCCGGGGCGGGCACTTTCACCAGCCAGATCACGGGGCTATCAGCCAATACACTTTACTACCTAAGAGCCTATGCCACGAATTCATCCGGCACCTATTACGGAACAGAGCTGTCATTCACCACGGCCTGCGGGACGGTTTCCCTTCCTTTCTCGGAGAGTTTCAGCGGCACCACCCTCCCTTCCTGCTGGAGCCAGATCGACCATATAGGAAATGGACAAATCTGGCTTTTCGGAACGATTACCGGGCAGTCCCCGAATCCTACCCTCACGGGCAATTATGCTTACCTGAACAGCGACGCATACAGCAGTGGGAACTCACAAAACGTTGATTTGGTGACCCCGACACTCGATTTATCGCCCTTCTCGACGGTCACGCTCGGATTCAAGCACTATTTCAAATCCTACACAGGAAGTTCCGGTACAGTCTCCTACAGCATCAACAACGGCACCACCTGGACCACGCTGCTGACTTACACCACCACCTCCGCTTCCAACCCCGCAATTGTCAGCCAGGCCGTCAGTGCCGTGGCGGGCCAGTCACAGGTTAAATTCAAGTGGAACTATACCGGGACCTATGCCTATTACTGGGCCGTCGATGAGGTCAGCATCACCGGCAACTGTACTGCGAACCCTGTGAGTGTGACCATTTCGTGCCCCTCCGTCAGCGTTTGCCCCGGAACATCGGTGACCTACACGGCCGTACCAGCGAATGGGGGGACTTCGCCGGCTTACCAGTGGAAAGTTAACGCGGCCAGCGTGACCAATGCAACCAACGCCACCTACACGTATGTGCCATCCAACGGCGATCAGGTAACCTGCGTGCTGACATCGAACGTTTCTTGTCCGTCGGGGAACCCGGCCACTTCGAATACCCTAACCATGTCGGTCGCTGCGCAGCCGGTCAGTGTTTCCATCTCCGCTTCATCCAATCCCGTCTGCCAGGGGACTGCCGTTACCTTCACCGCCATCCTGGTCAACGGAGGAACCACACCCGCTTACCAGTGGAAAGTCAATGCCGCCAATGCCGCCAATGCCACCAATGCCACCTACAGTTACACTCCCGCGAACGGCGATCAGGTTACGTGTGTACTCACCTCCAGTCTTGCCTGTCCGACCGGGAATCCAGCCACTTCCAACACCCTCTCCATGTCGGTCGGAGCCCAGCCGGTAAGCGTATCCATTACCGCTTCCGCCAACCCGGTTTGCCAGGGTACCACGGTCTCCTTTACCGCCACACCCGCCAATGGCGGGACGACCCCTGCCTACCAGTGGAAGGTGAATGCATCCAATGCGAGCAACGCAACCAATGCAACCTTCTCCTACGTTCCGGCCAACGGCGACCAGGTAACTTGCGTGCTGACATCAAACATTTCCTGTCCCTCGGGGAACCCGGCGACCTCCAATACAGTAACCCTATCCGTCAACCCCATGGTGACGGCCGGCGTTTCCATCAGCGTTTCCGCCAATCCCGTCTGCCGGGGGAGCAGTGTCACCTTTACCGCCGACCCGGTGAACGGTGGCATCACGCCCGCATACCAGTGGAAAGTCAATGCAGTCAATGCCGGCAATGCCAGCAATGCAACATTTTCCTACGTTCCGGCCAACGGCGATCAGGTCACGTGTGTGATGACTTCTGCGGCCTCCTGTGTGGCAGGAAGTCCGGCCACCTCCAATGCCGTTTCCATGACGGTGACTCCTCCCCAGAACACCCCGGCGGTGACCATCGCCGCTTCTTCGAATCCTTCCTGTGAAGGAGTCCCCGTTGACTTTACGGCCGTTCCCGTTAACGGAGGGACTGCACCGGTGTATGTGTGGAAAGTCAATTCGATCGGGGCCCCCGCCTCCACCAATAACGTGTTTTCCTTTACGCCGCAGGATGGCGATGAAGTGCAGTGTTTCATGACCTCCAATGCCGCCTGTATCACGGCTCCATCGGCCGGGTCCAATTCGATTTCATTGACAGTCAGCCCCGTGTTACCCGTTCTGGTCTTTATCTCTGCATCGGTCAACCCGGTCACCACCGGAACCCCCGTAACATTTTCCGCCACCGGGGTCAACGGGGGAGCGATGCCGCACTTCCAATGGAGAATAAATGCACTCAATGCAAGCCAGGCAAGCAATGCAACCTATACCTATATCCCGGACGATGGAGACCGGGTGAGTTGCAGGATGACATCCTCCGACGCCTGTGTATCGGGCAATCCTGCCTTTTCCGATTCCATCACCATGATCGTGGCCCCGGTACCTGCTGCACTTTCGATTCAGGGGATAACACTCGCCGGAACAGATTGTTACGATGCCATTCAAACGATCAGTGTGGCGGGAGAGGGCACCTCGTTCACGGTGGTCGCAGGGGGTGATGCCACCTTTGTCGCCGGAAAGAATATCCTCTTCTATCCCGGAACGGCTGTTTTTTCGGGAGGATACCTCTCCGGGCAGATTTCACCATCAGGACCCTGGTGCTCGCCGGAGAGCCGTTCACCCCAGGTGACAAGCAACCTAACAACCGTATTCACGACCAGCAGCATTCGTGTCTATCCAAACCCTACAACCGGTCCGGTTACTGTCGAAAACGACGAAAAAATGAAATCCGGATATGTTAGGGCAGAAGTGTTCAACATGCAGGGAATCAGAGTCTTTAGCCGGGTGGTGGAGGAGGGTCGCGGCTTCACTTTCGGACTTGAGGAGTATCCGGCCGGAATTTATCTGGTAAAAGTGTCGACCCAAACAGGGGTATCCGGCACCCGGGTAATCCTCCAGAAGTAGCATTATTATTCATTTTTCTGCGGCCGGAGTGGGCAAATCCGCCGTTCGTTGCTACCAGGTGGCGTGACTACAGCACGCCATTTTTTTTTGTAAAATCTCTAAAACGAAATAGTTGATGATGAATTGATCTAAAAGCATTACGGCTTTTGGCCATGAGGGGTTATTGATTTCCTGTATTGTATAAAGTGGTATATCTTGTTAATTTTCAGTCGTTTTAGGGAGAGGACCACCAAACCAGCCAGGAATGTCAATACTCTGTTGTTATGAAAACGATCCGCACCCTTGCCGGCCTTTACATCCTGGTGGCTGGTATGTTCTTTTTCCCGGTCGACCGGGCATTAGCCGTTACCGCCAATCCGGCTCCCATTCAGTATACCCAACCCGATGGGTCTGCGATCACCATCCAGTTGAAAGGGGATGAATCCATCCATTGGGCTGAGACCTCCGACGGATATACCATCCTGTCCGATTCCAAAGGGTTTTACGAATATGCGACGCTGGATCGTACCGGCCGGATGACCTTTTCTGGAATTGTCGCAAGAAACCCGGAAGCCCGTAGTGCTGCGGAAAGAACATGGCTGGAGGGAACGGGAAAAGGCCTCTTTTTCAGCCGGTCGCAGGTAGAGGAGATGAAGAGGGTGCTGGTCCGGGGAGGAGAGACGGATGCTCCCTTGATGGGCGGGTTCCCCACTACCGGGACACGGAAACTTCTGATGATCCTGGCCAACTTCAACAACACCACTACCACTTACCCCCAAACGAACTTCAGCAATTACATGAACCAGGTTAACTATAACGGAACCGGCAGTTTCCGGGACTTTTACCTGGAAGTTTCCTATGGCCAGCTTACCGTTAACACGACGGTAACCGTTTGGGTCACCGTGCCCAATACGCATGATTATTACGGCCCGGAGTCCAAGTGGGGAGAATTTGCCTATGATGCGGTTGTGGCTGCTCATAATCAGGCCTCGGTGAATTTCGCGGAATTTGACAACAACCTCGACGGCGTGGTGGACGGCGTGGCGATCATTCACCAGGGCCAGGGCCAGGAGGAGACGGGTAATGTGACGGATATCTGGTCGCACAGCTGGGAACTCTCCTCGGCCGGGTATTCCTCTTCCCAGACCCTTTTCGACGGGGTCCAGGTAGATGCGTATACGACCATGCCAGAACGGAATTCCACCGGGATGGGAACCATTGGGGTGATGTGCCATGAATTCGGGCATAACCTGGGTGCTCCCGATTTTTACGATACCGATTATTCCACCAATGGTTCCTATTCCGGGACCGGGAAATGGGATGTTATGGCCAACGGGTCCTGGAATGGTAATTCGGGCACCAAACCGGCTCATCCGAATGCCTGGATTAAAGCCTATTTCGGCTGGACATCCCCGACTGTCCTGACTTCCACTCAAACCCGGCTGCTCCGGAACGCACAGGCTTATTCCGATGTTGTGCGGTACAATACCACCACCTCAAACGAGTACTTCCTGTGTGAGAACAGGCAGCAAACCGGATTTGACGTTGGCATACCCGGTCACGGGCTGATCATTTACCATGTCGACGGAAATTACATCAGCCTGCATTCGAATGCCAACAACATCAACGCTTCCTCTCACCAGGGGCTTTACCCGGTTTGTGCCAATGCTTCAGGCAATCCCCCGACGGTTTACGGTTCCATCAACGGGACCGGCTGCCCTTTTCCGGGATCAGGCAGTAAGACCACCTTCACCGATGCCACTACACCGCATGCTCATTCCTGGGCCGGAGCCAATACCGGGTACCCACTGACCAACATTACCGAGAACACCTCAACCAAAGAAATCACCTTCTGTTTCCTGGGGTGTGGGTTGCCCGACAATCCCACCGGGTTTTCGGCAATGGCATCCGGCAGCAATCAGATCAACCTGGGCTGGAATCTCAACAGTTCATCCAACCCTGTGATGGTGGCCTACAGTTCGACCGGGATATTCGGCACACCGGTTACCGGTTCCAGCTACACGGCAGGCAATTCAATTTCGGGGGGTGGTACCGTATTATACAATGGAGCCTCCACCTCTTTTGTCCATTCAGGACTTACTGGAAATACCACCTATTATTATAAGGCCTGGTCGGTGGCATCAGGAACCAATTATTCTTCCGGTGTGACCGCCAATGCTGCTACGCCTTGTTCCATCACCTATCCGGTAAGCGTGACGATTACTGTATCGGCTAACCCGGCTTGTACCGGCAGCACGGTGACCTTCACGGCTACTCCGGTCAACGGAGGAACCAATCCGGCCTACCAATGGATGATTAATGGTTCAGCCGCCCCGGGATCCACCAACGCCACTTTTGTCTATATCCCGTCCAATGGCGATGCTATAACATGTACGCTTGTATCGAGCCTTGCCTGCACAACCGGAAACCCGGCTATTTCCAATACGATCAACATGAGCGTGAACCCACCGCTGCGCCCCGGATCGATCTCCTCCAGCCAGACTTTCTGTGCCGGCCAGTCCCCGTCATTGCTTACAGGAACGTCCCCATTGAACGGTACTTCACCCGTGTACCAATGGCAGAGTTCACTGGACAATAATTCGTTTACCAACATCTCCGGGGCTACCTCACTGAACTATCAGCCCGGCACCTTAACAACTACGACCTATTACAGGCAGATGCAGAACGCTTCCGGTACGTGTGCCGGGCCGAAATCCACCAATGTTCTGACCTTGACAGTCAACCCGTTGGCACCCGTGAGTGTTTCGATATCCGTATCAGCTAACCCGGTCTGTGCAGGTACTACCGTGATTTGTACGGCATCGGTGACAAATGGAGGATCTGCACCGGAATATCAGTGGAAAATCAACGGGGATGAAGCCAATAACGGGATCAATGATCATTTTTATTTTGAACCTGCTGATGGGGATGTTCTTACGTGTGAAGTAGTTTCGACTGCCGCCTGTGCCGTCGGAAATCCCGCCATTTCGAATGCCGTGGTCTTCTCGATCCTTCCTGAACTGGTGACGGGAACCATCGGTAGCAACCAGGTACTTTGCGAGGGTGCAACGCCCGGGGTGCTTACCGGAACGCCACCGTTGAACGGTAATTCACCCGAGTACCAGTGGCAGAGTTCGCTCGACAACAACACTTTTGCCAATATCAGCGGAGCCACCCTGTTGAATTTCCAGCCGGGGAACCTCAACGCCACCACCTATTTCAGGCAGATGCAAAACGCAACCGGTACTTGCGGAGGCCCGCTGCCAACCAATACTGTCACCCTCCTGGTCAATTCGCAGACTCCGGTAAGCGTGACGATCGCTGCTTCGGCCAACCCGGTGTGCGCAGGGACTTCGGTCAACTTTACAGCTACCGTCATGAATGGCGGGACCATGCCGCAGTACCAGTGGAAAGTCAATGGCGCCAATGCTGC
>DAONFN010000048.1:0-12143 GCA_035403625.1 Bacteroidales bacterium | reverse complement strand
ACCTTCAGACTGCCGGAGATGGCAATTGTACCCGGAACAGGATCAACACCCACAACAGCGTGTGAGGTCTCCATCCAAACGCCCCGGCCGTATGTGGAGGCATAAATGACACCGGTATTGAGGATACGGTAATCCTGCATCACCTGCTGCCGTATTTCGGTCACCGGAACGATTCCCATGTTAAGGTTATCGGTAGTCCAGTTGGGCGAGCCTGAGCCGAGATTGGCGGTGGAGTATACACCCAGATCGGTGCCAACGATTGCGGTATTCGAATTACTCATCTCCAGCAGGCCGGTAAAGACAGGGGCCTTCGGAAGATTGCCCTGAATGGAAGAGAAGGTCGGGCTTTCAGCATTGGCGTTGGATGAATAGTAGACGTAATCCTGGTTTCCGTAGTTCCCCAGTGTCACCAACACCTGGTTGGTATTGGAAGGATGGATCGACAGGTAAGTTACCGCCCGGCCTTTGAAGGGCAGGTCATTGAACTCGGTCACCGTCAGAACGCATTGCGAACTGGCTATATTGGCGGTAGCTGAATCCCAGGCGTTGACCAAGCCCGAAATGCGGATCAGGCGTCCTTTCTGGGAACCGGCCCACAGGGTATTGAGGTCGGCTGAAAGGGCCATTGACGTAAGGGTATCAGCCGGAGTGGGATCCTTGTAAATGAGATAAAAGTCAGGAATTTTATTGAACCTGAGCAGGTCGCTGGTCATAAAAATACCGGGGTAGCGGGGAGCGCCTGAAGTGTTATGATCGGTTGAGTCGCCATAGATGAAGAAACGGGTGGCAAGGGGATCGGGTACCTTGATGGTGTCGCCTTTGGCAATTGGGGCGAGGGTATGGTACGGGAAGAGTACCCGGTTCTGTCCGCTCTGTACGAGGATGGTCGTATCGGCAGGAATTGCTTTCTGGTCGGCGATGAATTGTGCGCTGTCGCGGGTAATCCCGAAAACCTGTCCCTGGTTGTAAGTCTCCCAGAGCCTCATGGGAACATGAGCTGTATTGAAAGCATTTATCCCTTTGTAGAACAGTGTGGTCGAGTTGATATCCGTAAAATCCTGGCGACGGATCCGTAAAACCGTATCCTTTGTATAAACGGAAACCCGCGGATCGACTTTTGACCATTCACATGTTCCGCCATTCCCACCATAGTTGAAAGGTTGAGGAAGCTGGTTCGTATTGATTTTAGCTTCATCGACACGCCATACCTGATATCCGTCATGCGGAAAACTTGTTGCAGAGGGGCAGAAATAGCCCATAGCCAGGGTTCCGATCCTGTCACCCCCTCCCATAACATGGGATTGTTGTGCACTGAAGGCAACGGAATTAAATTGGGATGATTTTAAATTTTTATTACTGGTGTGAAAGGTGGTCTGAAAAGCATCGCGAGTGCCGATTGAAACACCGCCGTCGGAAGCAATTACGAGTTGATTAGGGTGATTCGGACGGAACATGTAGCTGTGGTGGTACCTGGGAACCATAGTAGGGCTGTAAATTCCGTCGTCGCCAAAGCTGATTCTTTCCCAATTATAATACCCGTTGCCCTGCACCTTTTTGCCGTACCACATATCTTTCCCCCCTAGATAAACTTTATAGGGATCATCGGGAAATACCGCAATCGTGTTGGAGTAACATCCTCCCAGTTTGTTGAGATACTTTCCGCCGGTACGGTACGGTTCGTAGGAGGGGTTAGCCGGGAAAACAACATTCCAAGTATTGCCTTTATCGGATGACAGGTAGAAGTTCAGCAATTTCCCTTCAGGTGCAATAAAACTGGCGTAAATTACATTGACATCGGAGGGAGCAATGGCAAACACCATCCAGATCATTCCAGTGTTAGGGAGTGAGTTGGGATTTCCGGTGGTGAGGGTGACCCAGTTATTCAGGTTTCCGCCATCGGCTAGGTAGGCTGCCTCATCGATAGCGGCAATCACCGTCCCGTCAGAACCCACACACACATCCATCACATACCCGCTTTTGACTTTAGTCCAGTCATCCCCATTTTCACTGATATAGAGACCGCCGATCGTACCGGCATAGATCCGGCCTGACGGGGCTACTACTAACTTTGTAACAGCAAGGAAATCAGGATTGGTTGCAGTGGCTGGTATGACCGTGAAAGTACCTCCGCCGGAAGAACGGTAGATACCGCTGCCGGGATAAGTCACCGATTTGCAGGTGGTAACACCGGTTGCGGCATAGATCGTACCATTGGAAGTCTGAGCCAGGGAGGAGACCGCGATCGACTGGTTGTTTTCAACCGCCAATTGTGTCCATGTCAGCCCCAGGTCGATCGATTTCCAAACACCACCCATGGCCGAACCCGCAATGATCTGGTTGCTGGTTGGGTCGGTATTGTCAAAGATCGCGCTCCAGATCATGCCCGTAAAATTATCGGGACCAGCCGGTATCCAGTTCAACTCACTGGCGGCACCGGCCGATTTTAAATGAAGGGCTTCGGCCTGCTGCCGGGCCTGGATGACATCTGCCGGGTTGACTGTTCCGGTCACCTGGTTGGCGCGCATACGCCCCCACCACGATCCGTCCGCCTTCCGGGTTTCCGGGTTTCCGGGCTGACCAGCCACAGAGGCCAACGATGTTAGCAGCAGGGTAATGCCAAACAGACAAGTGATCAGGCTCAGTGAGTAAAATCTATTTTTCATATCAAACAGTTTTATGAAACGTATATTTTTTTGGCGTATTGACAGTGCTAAACCCTGGATAATCAATGAATAGGAAATGTTCCTTCCGCATTGTTTTCAAACGAACAAATATAAAGGAAAATTAATATCCAGCAAAATAATTTTGCGTATGACCCATTTTCTTCGCCCAACGGGGAAGATTCATCCGGGATTATGCCGGCTTATCAAATGATCTCGAGGGAACTTTTGGGTAGCCAGCCTACACTCCCGTTCGCGATCCGGATCTCGTACCAGTCACTGATCTGATCAACCAGTCGTACCTTGGTGCCTTCATGCAGAACAAAAAGATCGGTGCTCTTTTCATCCGGCGAACTCTTGACTGTTAGGGTGGGGGTGACCAGTACCGCCTCCCGGGCAGATTGGGAAAAAGTGTATCCTGACCAGGCCATCAGGAGGGTTATAAAGGTAAAAAAGAAGAGCAACAGCGCCGACCAGAAGCCAACCTTTCGGAGGAATAGCACCCGGGAGGCAGTATAAAGAACCAGCCCCAGCAGGGCAGCAATAAACATCCCGGTTCCCATCATAGCCCAGGTATCAACCGCCATCAGCCTGACCATGCTGTTATACCATCGTTTGTAGAAAAGTTCGGGAAGTGGTTCAATTTTGTCGGCAATCTTGGTATTCGCGACATTCAGGTTAAAGTTGATATCTTCATTGCCCGGATCCAGCCGCTTGGCTCTTTCATACCATAGAATGGCATGGGTAAAGTCATTCTGCTTGAAATAGGCATTCCCCAGATTGTAGAAAAGTTCAGGTGACTCGAACCCGCCGTCCGCCACCTTCCTGTAGAGATCGGCGGCCTCCGCATAGGCCCCTGCCGTATATGCCTTGCCCGCTTTCGAAAGAATGGCATCCTGCGGGGAAGCTGATGCACCCCGGACCATAGCCAGCAGGACCAGGATTACGGTGTAAAAGGTTGTCCGTCTCATCGCAATTCCCTCTCCATTTTCGTTATTATTTCAAGCGCTTCATTATATATACGATCCATATTGATCGTCTTCTCCCCGGGGGCAAAGCGACAAAACTCAGTGTTATTGAGGGTCTCCATAAACTGGGCTATGATCGATTCATCCACATTCCTGCTTACCAGCGCCTCACGAACCGAATCGATACTGAGTTCCGCCAGCGGGATGCCGAACTTGTCACTGAGGTACCCCCATAAAGCCTGTGAGATGGCTATGTAAAATTCATCCTGTTTTCCACCCTTCCTGAACTGCTCGGCCGTACGAAGTCGTTTCCTGGCAATCTTGGTGGCACGGAGGTTTTTCATCAGAACAGTGTCGCTCCGGCGAGCCGCCAGTTTCCGCCACAACACCAGGAACAGGAGGTACAGCAACGCCGGGATCGCCAGGAGGAGCCAGAATGCCAGGGATGGGAAGAACCGGGTGCCGGCGGACACCAGGGTAATAGTATTTTCCTTGATATGCCGGATATCGCTACCAATATATTTGATATCCTCTTTGTTTGCCCCGGAATATGTCATGACCGATGAGGACTCCCCGGTCCCTTTTTCCACTTCGAGGGTATATTCGGGACTGCTGAGGGTCACGTAGCGTTTCTTATCCAGGTCATAATAGCTGAAAGTGATCGGTTTAATGGTAAATTTCCCCGGTTTACGGGGAATCATCAGGTATTCGAAGGTCTGGCTGCCCGAGATGCCGCCCACTGCGGTCTGGATGTCGCTGGTCACTTTCGGATCGTACGTCTCGAAATCCGGTGGGAAGGACACGTTCATCTTGTCGATCAGCTGGATGTTTCCTCTCCCGCTGACTATGCATTTCAGCGTCACGGCCTCGTTTGTTTTCAACCGGGTTTTATCGATCTCACTCCTGAAAGTGAAATTTCCAACCGCACCGCTGAAATCGGCGGGTTTTCCCTCCTCGGGCAACGGCCGCGCCGTAATGATCACCGGATTGGATTTCAGGGTTTTCTCCACATTGGCCACCCCGGTGTTGAAAAATGAATCATTGAAAAAGTCGTCGAAGAAGGGATCGCCCGTCCGTGTCCGGGTCTGACGCCGAACCTGTGCCACACAATTCAGCTCCAGCGGGTCGATCACCAGCCTTCCGCTTTTCAATGGAAACAAAGCTATCTTCCGGATGTCGGCCACCACATACTGCTCTCCGTCGATCACCTGGGTGGTCTGCTGCAACTTGTCATTTTCCTTCATCAGGTTCTGCGACCAGAATCCCGAAAACGACGAAAGCTTGGAGATGTTAATATTGGCGATAGGGACTTTGGTGAAAATCTTGTAGGTCACCACAATCCCTTCCCCCTGCATCGGGGAGGAATTCGACGTAAAGGCCTTGACATATACATCGTTAGCCCCCAGCCCTCCTCCGCCTTGTTGGGTATTGCCACCGCGATTTCCGCTCGTTCCCTGGTTACCAGTCGGTGCCGAACCTTTGACCACTTTAACCGTCAGCGGATTTGAAACGACCTGTCGGCCATTGACGGTGACCGTAGCGGCAGGGATGTCGAACGACCCCTCCCGCGTGGCCTGCAACAAGTATGTATAGGTGTATGTAATCGACATCGTGGTGGTGCCGTTGATGTTGCGGATGCTCGAGCTTGTACTGGTATTCGGACCGCTGAGCACGTTGAAACCCTGAATATTGGGGCCACGAAAACCGTTTCCCTGACCATTCAGCGTATAGCTCAGGGTGAAAGTCTCGCCAACTGCCACCACCTGCTTCGTTTGTGCCGTGAGCTTCACATCCTGCGACCATCCGGAAGAGGTTGCCAGCACTAAAAACGTGCAGAGGGGAATAATGAATGCTCTTGCCATAACTGATTATCTGTTACCAATCCTTCTCAATACCTACCACCTGGACCCTGGCTTTCTGTTTCTTCACTTTCTGCATGGTCCTTTTTTCATCGTTCTTCAACGCTTCCAGCATACGCTCAGCATCGTCCTTACTGATCTTCTTCTGATCCTGCGGTTGTTTCTGCTGATCGTTTTTCTGCTGCTGGTCCTGGTTCTGCTGCTGCTTGTCCTTCTGGTCCTTTTTATCGTCCTTTTTATCCTGGTTTTGCTGCTGTTGCTGCTGTTGCTGCTGTTGCTTCTTCAGCATCATCTTGGCATACTCCAGGTTGTACTTGGTATCCTGGTTCTTCGGGTCGTTCATCAGAGCGTTCTTGTACGCCTGTATGCTCTTTTCATATTCCTTTGACTGAAGGAACGAATTACCAAGGTTATGGTACACCTTCGACTGTATGTCCCGGGGTGCCTTTTGACCGGCAAGCCCGGAATAGATCTTGGTGGCTTCTTCAAAATTGTTGTTCTTATAAACAGCTGTTCCCAGGTTGAATTGACCCTTGGCCGATTGCTGGTTTATCTCCAATGCCTTTCGATAATCCTTCTCGGCATCCTTGAAGTTCCCCTTTTCAAAGTTCCCGTTCCCCTGACGCAACAGCCGGTTCTCTTTCTGCGCCAGTCCCGCGAAAGTAAAAAGCGTCAATAGAATGATCAATGTCCCGGTCTTCATTTTCCTTTCTGGTCAAATGGCTTAAATCGCTGGATCCATCGGGTTTTTCTTTCAAAAACAAAGAGATCCAGTATAAGGAGGAACAGGGCCAGAGCGGTAAAATACTGAAACCGGTCCTCGTAATCACTGAATTGCTTCTCCTCAATCTCCGACTTCTCGATCCGGCTGATATCGTCGAATATCTTCCCCAACCCCGTCTCTGAAGTCGTGGCCCGCACATACATTCCTTTCCCCACACTGGCAAGTTGCTGAAGGAGCGTTTCGTCGAGTTTCGTCATGATCGTCTGCCCGTCCCTGTCCTTTCTGTATCCGATCTGGACGTCCCCGGAATAGAGTGGGATCGGAACCCCTTCAGGAAGCCCCATCCCGATCGCATAAATCGTGATATTCTTTTTAATGATGGCATCGGCCTGCTCCAGAACATTCCCTTCGTGGTCTTCGCCGTCGGTGATAACCACGATCGCCTTATTATGTTTCGATTCCCCGAAACTGCCGGCGGCCATTTCAAGCGCCTCCCCGATGGCTGTACCCTGGGTGGGGATGATGCCTGTGTTGATCGTGGAGGTAAACATTTTCGCGGCAGCGTAATCGGTCGTGATCGGAAGCTGGGTGTAGGCTTTCCCGGCAAATACAATGATCCCGATCCTGTCCCCTTCCAGGTTGTCGATCAGTCTCATAATGGCCTGTTTGGCACGCTCAAGCCGATTGGGCTTGATATCCTGTGCCAACATGGAGTTGGAAACGTCGAGACAGATCATCAGGTCAATCCCTTTTCTTTTTACCTTCTCCAGTTTGGACCCTGTTTGAGGATCGGCGAGTGCAACGACCAGCGCAGCCAGTGCCAGTGAAACAACGATGAATTTGACGACCGTTTTGGCCACAGAATATTCCGGCATCAGCCTACGGATCACATTCCATTCGCCGTAACGGGCGAGCATCCTCTTCTTCCAAAACAGGAAAAGAATCATCAATCCTGCCAGCACCGGGATTACCAGGAACAGGTAAAAATAATAGGTATGTGCGAAGCGGAACAAGGATGTATTATGTTTTAGGTGTTAAATATTCCTCAACGATAAATTCACAGTCACTATTTTATTTATCCAACTCGTATAGTAAATTATGGTATATTCTTCAAATACCCGTATCTCAGCCCCAATTCCAGCGTAATTAGCAGGAATGCCAGAAGGACAAGGGGCAGAAATTCTTCTTTCTTTTTCCGGAACTCGGTAACATCGATCTTCGATTTCTCCATTTTATCAATTTCCTGATAAATAGCCCGGAGTTTGGCATTGTTGGTAGCTCTGAAGTACTTGCCGTCGGTGCCTCGGGCGATCTCCTGAAGGAGGGCCTCGTCGATCTTCACCTCCATCATCTGGGTCTGCATCCCGAAAGGAGTCTGGACCGGATAGGGTGCCTGGCCCATACTGCCCACCCCGATGGTATAGATCCGTATCCCGTAAAGTTTGGCAATTTCAGCCGCCGACCGGGGATCGAGCGATCCCATATTGTTCACACCGTCGGTAAGCAGGATGATCACTTTACTGACGGCTTTGCTTTCGCGGAGCCGGCTGACGGCCGTAGCCAGCCCGTCGCCCAGGGCAGTTCCGTCCTCGATCATTCCGCTTTTGATATCGCGGAACAGGTTCTTCAGCACCGCGTGGTCGGTAGTCAGCGGACATTGGGTGAATGTTTCCCCGCTGAAGATCACCAGCCCGATGCGGTCGTTGGGTCTGCCATCGATAAATTCCATGGCGAGATCCTTCGAAGCTTCAAGCCGGTCCGGTTTGAAGTCCATGGCCAGCATCGAACCGCTTACATCCAACGCAATCACAAGGTCGATTCCTTCCACGCTGATATCCTGGCGGCTCAGGCTGGTCTGAGGCCGGGCCAGGGCTACGATTAGCAGCACCAGGGCCAGCATTCTCAAGGCATACAGGAAATGGTACAGATAAAAGCGGAGGTTCCGTCCCACCCCGGCAAACCCCTCACCGGTACTGATCTGCATATCGGCAGTATACCGTTTCTGCCGGTAAATGTACCAGGCTACCAGCAGCGGGATCAGAAGCAGCAGGAAGAATGCCCCCGGGTTGGCGAACGTCAGTGTTTTGAACGGGCTCATCCTTGCTTGGTTTCGTGAATAAAATCGATTCCGTCCTGCAGGGACTGCTCATTTTCCATGGCCAGCGGTTGCACTTTGGCAAACTTGACCATGTCGGCCAGGGTCAGCAGAGACCCCAGTTTTTCGAGGGAGGTAACCGCGCATCCTTCCCGGTTGCGCAAGCTGTCTTTGATCTCAAAGGTCGTCTGCTCCAAAGCCGGCACATCGAAACGGTCTTCGATATATAGCCTGAGTATCTCCGTGAGTTCCGTGTGGTACTCTTTGATCCTTCCCGCCTGCCATAATTTTTTCACCCTCAGCTTTTCAAGATCCTGCAGGGCGGCTACGTGCGGAGGCAATACCACTTTGGGTTTCAACACCAGGATCGGCTCGTGTTTCCGGCGTCTGCGCCAGTACCAGATTCCGCCGGCGATCAGAGCCGCTGCAGTTATCCCGGCCAGCAGCCACGGAAGAATCTCCCGGAACGACAATGGGATGCGGAGTGGGCCGGCAATGGGCTTGATCGCCTGGGTTGTATCCACCCGCACCGTATGCACGGCCAGCATCATCATGGCTGAACTGGCAACTAGTCGGGTGGTATCAGGCGGGACCCGGTGCGGGAAGGAGATAGGAGGAATCGTATAAAACCCTGAATCGTAACAGGTAAGATTGATCTGTTGCCGGTATGTCACCGTTTTTTTATCAGGTGTAAAGGTCGTATCCAGTCGTCCCCGGCCGATTACCGTGATCGAACCTATAATCGTATCCGGTATCTGAGGCCAGGCCACCTGAGTACCGGCAGGACCGGTAAACTTCAGCGTAAGTCCAACATGGTCGCCAATCAGCATGGCTGTAGTATC
Source organism: Bacteroidales bacterium (assembly GCA_035403625.1). Taxonomy (GTDB): domain Bacteria; phylum Bacteroidota; class Bacteroidia; order Bacteroidales; family FEN-979; genus CAIVAT01. Next base: position 2,995 of record DAONFN010000048.1, on the reverse strand, counting down.
GAGACTGGCCGATACGCCGACCTGCTGCCCGCTGACCCCTGTCGCCAGGAGTAGAAAAAGCCATACAATATTCGTCTTCAATGCGCTCATGCGGGTAGGTTATCTGCGTGCTTCCCGTTTCCTGAAAAGCCCCATCAGGGGTTTGATGTAATCCTGGTCTGTAGCGATCGGAGCCACGTCAACTCCGCTTTTGCGAAACAGATCGGTAAGGTACTGATCGTGGGCCCGGTACCAGTTATTGTATTGCCTGCGTACACGGCGATCGGATGAATCGATCCAGATTTGTTTTCCGGTTTCCGCATTTCTTGCACAAATCAATCCGACATCGGGTAATTCGGTCTCGCGCTCGTCAAAGATGCGGAGTGCAATCAGGTCATGTTTTTTATTTGCGATCTTGATGGCATCTTCGAAACCGCGGTCAATGAAATCGCTTAACAGGAATGCCGTACAGCGCTTTTTAATGGCATTGGTCAGGAACCGCAAAGGTTCGGTAAGGTTGGTCTCCCGGTGCTGTGGCTCAAATTCGATCAGTTCGCGGATGATTCTCAGGATATGAGAGGTCCCTTTCTTGGGCGGGATGAATTTTTCGATGCAGTTGCTGAAGAAGATCACCCCAACCTTGTCATTGTTCTGTATGGCACTGAACGCAAGCACAGCGGCGATCTCGGTGATCAGGTCCTGTTTGAAAACTTTCCGCGAACCGAAATAATTAGAACCGCTCACATCGATCAGCAACATGACGGTCAGTTCCCTCTCCTCATCGAAGACCTTGACATAGGGGTGGTTGAATCGGGCTGTTACATTCCAGTCAATGCTCCGGATGTCATCCCCGGGCTGGTATTCCCTCACTTCCGAAAAAGCCATCCCCCGGCCTTTAAACACCGAGTGGTACTGGCCCGAAAAGATCTGGTTGCTCAGACCCCGGGTCTTGATCTCTATTTTCCGAACCTTCTTAAAAAGTTCCGAAGACTCCATGGCTTACGTCGAAAAACTGTAAAAGGATAAATTACCGGGAAGTCACGATTAAGGAACTTCCACTGTATTCAGTATCTCTCCGATGATGTCTTCGGAGGTGATGTTCTCAGCTTCGGCCTCGTAGGTCAGCCCGATACGGTGCCTCAAAACATCGAAAGCCACGGCACGGATATCTTCGGGGATCACGTAACCGCGGCGTTTGATGAACGCATACGCTTTGGCGGCAAGTGCCAAGTAGATGCTGGCCCTGGGTGATCCACCGTAACTGATCAGCCCTTCGAATTTCTTGAGATGGTAATCGGCCGGGAAGCGGCTGGCAAAAACGATATCGGTGATGTAGTTCTCGATCTTTTCGTCCAGGTACACCTCACGGGCGATGGCGCGGGCACGCAGGATATCGGCGGTGGTGATGACGGGTTGGGTGATGGCCGATTCATTCCCGATATTCTGGCGGATGATCATCTTTTCCTCCTTCTTATCAGGGTAACCGATCACGACTTTCAACATAAAACGGTCAACCTGGGCTTCGGGCAGCGGGTAGGTGCCCTCCTGCTCGATGGGGTTTTCAGTAGCCAGAACCAGGAACGGTTCCGGAAGGTGAAAGGTCTCCTCCCCGATCGTGACCTGCCTTTCCTGCATGGCTTCAAGCAGAGCGCTCTGGACCTTCGCCGGGCTGCGGTTGATTTCATCAGCCAGAACGAAATTGGCGAAAATGGGGCCCTTCCGCACCCTGAACTCCTCGTTCTTCTGACTGTAGATCTGCGTTCCGAGCAAATCGGCAGGCAGAAGGTCGGGAGTGAACTGAATGCGGCTGAATTTTGCATCAATACAGTGTGCCAGCGATTTGATAGCCAGCGTTTTAGCCAGACCCGGCACTCCTTCGAGGAGTATGTGGCCATTGGCCAGTAGTCCGATCAGCAGGCGCTCGATCATCTGCTTCTGCCCGATAATCACCTTATGCATTTCCATCGTCACAAGGTCGACAAATGCGCTCTCCTTCTGGATCTTTTCGTTCAGTTCTTTGATGTCGGTTTCAACCATATCATTGTCAAGTTTGAGGGTGCAAATTTATAAAATGTGCGGGTGATAGAACTCAACGGCATGTTAATAATTGTTACCGTTCCGTTAAAAAAATGTTAAAAGAAACCGCGGATGCCATTCATTCATGGTGGTAGGATTCGCCGCGGAGTATGGTAAGTGCCCGGTACAACTGCTCCGTAAAGAAAAGCCTTACCATCTGGTGTGAAAACGTCATACGTGAAAGGGACAGCAGGTGGTCGGCTTTCTGCTTCAGGGAAGGATCGAAGCCGAAGGGACCACCGACAACGAACACGAGGGTTTTCCCCCCGGAAAGGAATTGCCGGTTCAGGAAGTCGGCAAATTCGGTTGAACTCAACTGTTTTCCATGCTCATCGAGCAGGATCAACACATCGGAAGGCAATATTTTTTTTTCAAGCATCGATGCTTCCCGGGCGAGTTGCCCCTGTACCGGCAGCCGGGAGTTTCCCTTTTCAGCCGGCACTTCCACTATTTCAAACGGCAGATAACGCCGGATACGCGTCGCATATTCGCCAATTCCTTCACGGAGGAAATTCTCCTCCGTCTTTCCGCACACCAGCAGCCTGATCTTCATTTCCATTGCAAAGATGCGAAATACCGTTTTATTTTGGTGTAACTTTGCACGGATAACCCCAAAATGCGACAGTGATGACGACCAAACATCTCCTTTTGATCCTCCTTGTACTGTCCGGACCGATGACACAAATTGTTGGAGCCACACCGGAACAGGATCAGACCCTGGCGCAGGTGGCCGCTGCCGTACAGGCCGGAAATGCCGCTGAACTCATGAAGAAATTCAATGCCATGGTCGATCTGACACTCCCGGGTTTTGACGACTCATACAGCCGTGTACAGGCCGGGCAGATGCTGAAGGATTTCTTTGCCCAGAATCCCGTTAAAAGTTTTACGATCACAAAATCGGGATCCTCTCCCGATGGTTCCCGTTATCATATCGGCACCC
>DAONFN010000047.1:0-12311 GCA_035403625.1 Bacteroidales bacterium | reverse complement strand
ATGGTTGGATTCACGGTGACGGGGTAATCCGTCGTAGCCATGGCCGAACATCCCGTTCCAAGGGAATAATTGACCGTGACATGCTGCGTCGCCGCCTCATTCCAGGTGACCGTCAGCGAACTATCGGACGACGTCCCCCCGCCGTTAAGGGTTCCTCCCGGAGTGATGGTCCAGGCATAGCCGCTCATTCCCCCGGCAGTCGTATACACAGAAGTCAATCCGGTACAGACCGGCGAAGGACCGGTGATCATTGGGGCAGGAAGAGCATTCACCTGTACGGTTTTCAGTGTGGCGGAGGCTGGCTGGCAGCCGTGGAGGTCGGTAAAGGTAACCGAAAGGCTTTGCAGTCCGGAGGATGTCCAGGTTACCCGGATTCGCGAAGGATCCGCATCCGGGCTGATGGCACCCCCGGTGATCGTCCACTGATATCCGGTCATCCCCGGCTCGGTATAGTAAACATTCCCGGAACTGTTCAGGCACGCCTGCGCGGGTCCGCTCAGCACAGGCACCGGGAGCGCATTAACCCACACAGCGTAGATCCCGGTGGATGCAGAACGGCAGCCGGTAGCCGGGTCGGTGCAAGCGACGCTGACCGACTGGTTGCCTGTGGCGTTCCAGGTCACCTCAATGGTGTTTTCGGACGAAGTGCCTCCCGAGGTAATGCTGCCTCCGGAAACCGACCATGTGTAGGCTGTCATCCCCGGCTGGATCGTGTATTCGTTGCCCGGTGCATGCAGGCATACCGGGCTAACGCCGGATTGAAAACCGGGCACCGGGAGCGGGTTTACCGTTACATTCAACAGGGCTGGTGAAGCGGAAACACACTGGGTCAATGGGTCGGTATAGCCCACGGAGATCGATCCGGGGGTCGCCGAAGTCCAGGTCACGGTAACGGAATCATCCGTTGCCCCTCCCCCGTGGGTGATCGATCCTCCTGTGATCGACCACGTGTATCCCGACTTTCCGGGTTGTGTGACATACACATGTCCGGGATCGTTCAGGCAGGCGGCGATATCGCCCGAAACGAAAGAAGGCTGTGGACGGGAATGGACGGTAACCGGAAATACGGCAGGAACGGCGGAGGTACAACCGGTGGCCGGGTCGGTATAGCCGGCACGGATATACTGAAGGCCTGAACTGGTCCAGGTCACAGTCGCGGAAGGATCGGCCGGCGTGCCTCCCGAAGTGATGATACCACCTGTGATCGTCCATGTATAGTTGGTCATTCCCGGCTGGGTGGTGTAAACATGCCCGGGATCATCCACGCACGCCTCGTTGTCGCCGGAAAGGAAGGATGGTACGGGCAATGGATGGACCATCACGTTCATGACTGCCGGCGACAGCCCGGTGCAGGTCGAGGAGGGAAAGATATAATTCACGCTGATGGAATGGGGACCGGTCAAATTCCAGGTCACCGTGGCATAGGATGTGAGGGATCCTCCCCCACCGGTAATGGTTCCGCCCGAAACGATCCAAACATAATTGGACATCCCCGGCTGGGTAGTGTATTGATACCCGCCTACCCCCACGCAGGCCGTGCCGGATCCCGAAACAAAGGTCGGATTCGGGAGTGTGCTTACCGTCACGCCCAACTGCATGGGCGATACCGGCGTACACCCCGTAACGGGATCGGTATAGCTGACGGATACCCACTGCGCGCCGGTATTGTTCCAGGTCACGTTGATCGACGAGGTTCCGGTTCCGGAGGTGATGGTTCCTCCGGCCGACACCTGCCACACGTAGCTGTTTTTCCCGGGATCGGTGGAATAGGAGACTCCGGAGGAACCGACACACGCCAGGGTGCTGCCCAAAAGCGACGGGACCGGCCGGGGAGATACAGTTACGGAAACGTTACCCGGAATTGCCGCCTGGCAAAAGGTAGTGGGATTCTGGTAGATCACCGACACCGACTGCGCTCCGGCCGTGTTCCAGGTTACGGTGACGGTATTGCTCAGGCTGGTTCCGCCCGAGGTGATGGTCCCGCCGGTCGACACGGTCCACGAATAGGCCACTTTCCCGGATTCGGTTGTATAGGTTACCCCGGTCTGGCCGGTACAGGCTGTCCCCGGTCCGGTCAGGGTTGGAACGGGCAGCGGGTTGATGGTGACCGGCATCGATGATTCCGGCCCGTTCATGGAGCAGTTGGTGTTGGAACCATAAACCTTGAGGGTTCCCGAAGCGGCCGTGGCGCCGAAGGTGACGGTAACCGTATAGCTCCCCGGCGTGGCCTGGGCGATCGTCACCCCCGTTGAAGGGGTGTAGCTCCAATGGTAGACATCGGTGTTGACATCAGGATCGACAGAAAAAACATGACTGCCGCTGTTGGCACAGAAAACCTGGGGCGGTTCCTGGTTGAAGGTAAGGGCCTGGGGTCCCCTGAATTCATAGATCGTGACCGGCGCAGTGGAAGTGGAGACGTTGTACCACCAGGTATTGACCGTGTTCAGGTCGCCGAAACCGGAGCCTCCCGAGTTGGCCCAGGAGTGACAGCCCGGCGGACTCGTACATCCTGAACCCGCTGCATTTGTGGTCCCTCCCGGAATGTTGGTGTCGTCCCAGAACACCGATGGGGCCGCCCCCGCGGGACTGACCATGCCGATCGTGAAACCGCTGCTGTTGCCCTCCACGTCGTACAACGGCAGGTTGGTCAGCCCGGCGATATAGGTCACGGTAAACTGGACCGGAGTATTGTTCGGCACAGGAACCCCGGTAGGGGTGGTCCCGTCGAGACCGTCCCAGTCGAAGAGGTTCTCCCCGGCAACCACCGTCTGGTTGAGGGTCCGGGCAAGGTAGGGCGAGGGGAAGGTCAGGGTGAGTTCCACATTGCCGGGTTTATTCACCTTGATATGAAACAGGATATGCCCCGTCACGCAATTCTGCACACCGTAAGGCATCGGGGGAATGAACTGTCCCGGGGTGGAGGCGGCCGGAAATACAGCCGCATCGGGGATATTCAGAAAGATTTTATATTGCGGATAAAGAGCCTGTTGCTCGTACAACGACATCCGGCTGACCATCCAGTTGGAGGAGCTGTTCCCGCAGCCGCTCTGGTTGCAGTACTGGTTCCAGTGTCCGCCCGACATCCCGGCGAAAACCGCGGAAGTGACGATGCTGTCGTCGGAGATCACGTAGTTCGTTCCGTAGAAATTGGCCGTTTCGTAAAATTGCCAGCACTTGGAGTAGAGACGGCCGGGCTTGGCCAGATGGGTGACCGTATTTCCCACGGTAATGTCGAACAGGGTAAGATAAAAGCTTCCTGTTGAAAATGCGTTTCCGGCATCCGTTTTCTGCGAAAATTCAATGTAATACGTACCGGGCGAAGGCGGGGTAAAGACCAGGGCGTCGTAACCGTTATAGGGCGGAGTGAGGATCAGTTGGTTCGGACCATTCCAGGCATTGCTGAAGGCCGAAATATACCCGTTCCCCGATGAAGGGAGCGTTTGCTCGGCCTGGACGATGGCATTGGAAGGATAGCTTTTGATCCGGTAAACAATATGACGGGCAGGATTGGTCAGAGAACCTCCCTTGAACCCCAGGTACACCACTTCGTTAGCATCCGTGGTCACGAAGTAGAGCCGGTCCACATCTCCGGCGCTGTTGCTCGCATCATAGGTGGCAAATTGCGAGCGGATTCCTGCCGAGCTGGAACAATGGTTGGTGAAATCGTTGCAGAGATAGAGCTGGGTGCTCTGTGCGTTGTTGCTGTTCAGTTCTTTACTCCCCTCGCAAAAACCTTTGCCCTGCAACGGGAAGACCCCTGCCGCAAGCAGCAGCCCCGCAAAAAATATCCGAAAAAAACCTCGCCCTCTTTCTTTCATTCCCTGTCCCGGATAGTCATTCGGTCCCCTACGGGCAGCAAGACACGCAAGTAATATTTAAATCATTCATAATCAATTGATATGAAAATCAAGGGCAATCTTCTTGAGTGAGAAGCATCGGGTGGCCACAATTTCGTTTCTACGAAATAAGACAAACTCCGGCATGGGTGGTTGCCTGAAGATCAGCATGACCAGAATTCCCAGGCCGGAAACTCCCTTCCTGACCGATTTTTTTGTTTTCTTTTTCATGGCCTGATCGCCTCAAAATATTGCCGGATCACTTCGCGGGCCTTGTCCTCATCCCGGCGGGGCACCACCAGCCGGTTGAGCGGCTGTCCTCCCCCCGAATCCCAGGGGGCCATGGTACCTCTCCCTCCATAATAGACGAACACGATGATATCCGCGTTTTCCAGCAGGCTCTGCACAATGGCGGCTTCCCAGCCGGTTCCGCTGAAAACTTCCACCGGATCTTCTAAATGATCATCAAAGGTATCTGTCATAGCCATGGGAAGGAGGACGACCCCGCCCCCGTTCCCGATGCAAAGATAATGAACCGGTGATGATTACGCCCTTCTACAGCGATTTAATCCCGGTATATGCCGGTACCCACCAGGTATGGGATTCCCCTGACCACAATCTTCCGTATATACGTGCTTTTCGCGGATGGGATGGTCTCTCCGGGTTTGGGCCAGGAGTAATCGACCCATCCCGTTCCCTTTTCAGAGGCCACCCTGAAGAACTCGCGGAAAAAGTACTTTCCATTTACATCCTGATAATCCCGTACATTCCGTCCTTCTTCGCCTGGGAACGGCGGATCGACCTGAACAACGAAAGCCGAATCCACTACGAATATATACGTGTCCTTGTAAACGAATTCCGATGTTTTGTCTTTCAGGATCGGGAAGGCCCTGGGTCCCATCTGGCGTATCAGCACGACGGCATCATCTACCGCTTCCACAGCAAACGCCCGTTCCATCCGCATATTATACAATCCTGCTCCGACAATGAAGACCGCCCCGGAAGGAGTGTTGGCGAGTTTCGTGTAAGTTGTCTTCCATTGCGGGAGGGTATCACCGGGTTTCACCCATCGGTAGTGGGTCCAGCCCGATTGGGTCGGGCCAAGGGCTTTCCGGATAAACCACTGGATAAATGGTTTGCCCGACGGGTCCTTCAGTTCCCCGAGGTTCTTGCCGACCAGGGATCGATCTTCATGCACATAGCACATACCCTTCAGATCGATCACGAAAATGTAGAGATCCCCGCTTCGCCACCGGCTCCCTTTCTCCATCAGTTCAGGGAAAGCCGCCTCTCCCTTTTGCCGGACAAGGGCAGCGGCATCGCTAACCACATCGACCAGCCGGATCGTCTCGGCGTGCCGGAATTTTTCTTGCTGTGCCGAAACGGTCGGCAGGCAGGCCAGTCCTGCGATCAAACCCAGGACCCAAACAACCGGGGTGGATCTGTTCATGGCGGATAGGTTAAAGAACCTGTTTTTCACAAATATACGCATTTACGGGAGGAAATGCAAGAAGCCCCCCATACGGGAGGCTTCTCGAAAAACGCGGGAGATATGTTGAGTGAACAGTGCTATTCAAAATCGGCTTGATCCGGGTAAACCGGGGCTAATCCGGAGGGATCGGCAAGGGGATTGGGAAGGGTATCATCGAAATCCGCTTCGGCGGGAGGTACCGGGGCGATCGTGGAAAGATCCGGCACTGCCGGTGCATCTTCAAAGGTGGCTTCAGCGGGTGTGACCGGCGCAAGGGCAGCCAGGTTCAGGGTCGTGGTTTCCATTCCGTTTTTCGGGGTATTGGATTCATTACCAGCGAAAAGAATGGATGTCTGAAAGATCAGAAGACTGGCCAGGATGATCGTAAATGTTTTCATGGTTCCCGTGTTTTGAGGTTGATGAGACAAAATTACGCCGGGGTGCCGGGATGGCCCACCCGATATCGGCTGACCTCTCCGTGGACCCGGTGAACGGGGGAGAGAAGCCGGTAAAAAGTTTACCTTCGCAGCCGATTCTCTGCCAGGAACTCTTATTCTTCTCTCCCATGTCAACTCCCATCACAGAAAAATACACGCTGAAGTTCCCGGCCCTTCTCACCACGGCTGATGTCGATATGGAAGGGCGGCTCCGACCCGGCGCCCTGGTCAACCTGCTGGTACAGGGGGCCATCCGCTCGGCCGAGCAGCTCCGGGTCGGGTTCGGCATCCTGCGGGAACAGGATCTTTACTGGGTGCTGCACCGGCTGACCGTCGAGGCCGACCGCCTTCCCGGCTGGCACGAGGAGGTGATCCTGGAAACCTGGCCAAAGGATATTGACGGGTTACTTTACCTGAGGGATTTTTTCCTGTGGGATCCGGCGGGGAAAACCGCCGCCCGGGCCACTTCGGGCTGGCTGGCCATACACCGCGACAGCAAGCGGCCGGGCCTGGTGGAATCGCCCATCCCGGGATTGTTCACCGAAATGCGGAAAAAGCATGCCATCGAACTCCCTCCCGAAAAGCTGAAGCCCGTTGCGCAGGGGGAGGTCTCGGAGATCCCTGCCCTGTGGACCGATTTCGATATCAACCGGCACGTCACTTCTTCGCGGTATATCGACTGGATGACGGATGCCCTCCCGTTCGATTTTCTCCGGGCGCACCGGCTGCGGCGTCTTTCGGTCAATTTCCTTAAGGAAGTGACTCCCGGCGACCGGATCTGTTTAACCCGCCGGTCCGATGAAATGACCCACGTATTCGAAGGCAGACGGCAGGTTGACGGTCTTCCGGCATTCCGGGGAGAAATGCAGTTTGTTCCGGATACGAACGGGTGAGAATCTTTTTTTTACAGGAAGAACCCCGGCGTTGAAACCTTTCCGACAGATTGTCTTACCTTTGAAATACCGGAAATTTCCGGAGTATACTTCGGCTGATCAGTCCGAATTTTGCGGACCTGATCGCTCAGTATCAGAATCTAAAACAGCTTTGCTTCGCAAACCCGTGTAGATTCATTATAAACTGACCTCTATGAAAAGACTTGTTACCGGTACCTTCCGCCGGTTTTTCCTCCTGCTTGCGGCCGGATGCCTGGCATCGCCGGGAATTTCCCAGAATTTGCCGCCATTATCGTTCGTCTTCCATGATTCTGCTGCTTCACAGGGGTATTATTTCCTCTCTCCTTACACAAACACGCCTCCCTTCATCTACAATCATGCCCAGTTGATCCTTGATAACCTGGGGCGGGTGGTATTTTACCGCGTCTTTCCCAAGAGCAACAGTCCGAATGCCACCATTGATTTCAAACTCCAGCCCGAGGGCCATATCACCTATTTCGATATCAACCGGAATAAGCATATGATCATGGACAGCACCTTTACAGTGGTCGATTCGATCGAGTGCCTCCATGGTTTTATCACCGACCAGCACGATCTTCGGATCCTGCCCAACCATCACTACCTGCTTTTCGGCACGGAAAACCGGATCATGAATCTTTCCTCTTATCACTATTTTGGGATCAATCATACCACTCCAGGAGCCACAAACGCACAGGTAATGGGCGTCGTGATCCAGGAGTTCGACGAAAACAAGACCCTGGTATGGGAATGGAAAGGACATGATCATTACTCATTCAGTGATGTGGATCCGGTTTGGCTGTTCAGTCCCAGCAAAGTCGACTGGACCCATGCCAACGCGGTCGAACAGGATGGTGACGGGAATATCCTGATTTCGCTCAGGCATTTTGACGAGATCACCAAGATCGATCATGCCAGCGGGAATATCCTTTGGCGGTTTGGAGGAAAGCAGAACCAGTTCACATTCCTCAACGATCCCACGCGATTTACCGGTCAGCATGATGTACGGCGGACGGCGAGCGGAAATCTCTCATTTTTTGACAACGGACAGTATACAAATCCGGCGGTTTGCCGGGCCGTCGAGTATTCGCTGGATGAAAATGCCAAAACGTCCCAGCTTACATGGGAATATATCTACGACAGTAACATGTACAGCGTGGCATGCGGGAATCATTACTACATTGACAACGGCAACCACCTGGTGGATTTCGGATTTGTAAACAGCGCAGGACTTCCGTGGATGGTGGTTGTGAGACCGGATAAATCGGAAGTGATGGAAATTCACTATCCTGCCGGGTATATCAGCTACCGTGCTTTCAATTACCTCACGCTCCCCTGGCAGTTACACCGGCCGGCGGTGACCTGCCGCAGGATCGGTTCTCAATATTATCTGGAAGCGGAGGAAGGCCATCCTGAATACCAGTGGTCGACCGGCGATACAACGGCTATGATCCCCATCGCCGACACAGGCGATTACTGGGTGTTTGTTCCTTATGGCTCAGGGTATATCAGTTCGGAGCACGTCCGGATCACCGATCCGCTGACCCCCTGCTTTTTTGCGGGAGTACCTCCGGAGCCAACCATCCAGGCGCTGTCGGTTCTGCCCAATCCGGCATCGGGCAGTATGCATATTGCTTTTGCGCTCGATACCGGATCGCCGGTTTCCTTTGCCCTGGTGGACAGGATGGGAAGAGAGCGATGTAGGAGAGCCGAAGAGCGTTTTGCTTCCGGGAGGCATGAGATACGGATGAACCTGGCGGGAATTGAACCCGGACTCTATTTCCTGAGAATGAATACCCCTTTCGGGACCACGGTCATTAAAGTCGCCGTTAAATCACCGGTATGAACCCCGGGGTAAGCAAGATCGTTATCTTCCCGGGATGTCAACTTATTGTTTTGTCAGGAAAAACTCTATCTTTGTCTTGATTCAACCTAAAAAAGGACCATCATGCCTATGCTCGTAATTTCCCTTCTGGCCATCCTGGCCGGAACGCTCCTGCTGATGAAGATCAGGAAAGAAGATATTCCCGGAAAAATCTTCTGTATCATTTCCTGGTTTTTCATCGTGGTAGGATTCCTCCTTTTCGCGCTGTTCGTCGCAGGCGGGATCTGTAAACTGAAACATCATTGTTGCCCGGCCAACGGCGAATGCCGCACGGAAATGATGTCGAACCGGTGCCATCCCGGGATGCCGGGTGGTCCCTGCTGCCCGATGGGCATGGGAGACAGGATGGGGGGTATGCACCACGGATTCTGCCGCCCGGGTTGCACCGGAAACGACCGTCAATGCCGGCCCGGCTGCATGGAAGGTGACAGCACGATGAAATGTTCACCGAAACAGGAATGCGCGGGGCACGACAGCACCAAAAGTTGCTGCCCGGGACATAAACCCTGAAGCCGGGGGACGGTGATTTCCCGGTTGGATATCTGCTCTTGATTTTCGATCCCGGCCAGATCTTCCGGTGTCAATGACAGATCCCACGCACGGCTGATACCATCGACCTGCGATTCATTGCGCGCGCCCTCAATGGCCGCGGTTACGGCCGGGTTCAACAAGGTCCACGCGATGCGTCCGGATCAATCCCTATTTATTGGAGTTCTTCCAGGTGTACGCGTGCGGCCATGCAGAGGTAGTGGCCGAAACAGCCGTATGGCACACGTGGCAGGTGTTCTTATGATCGGGACTCGAGCCGCCGTGCGTTTTGGAAAATTCACCGCCGGCGCCCTCCCCTCTTGAATTATCGTGGCAAAACCCGCAGCTTCCGATGGTCTTGATCTTCGCACCCTGGTAGTGCGCGGGCTGGTAATTGTCGGCTGCTTCGCGCGAGGGGTACATGGCATGCGGACTTCCGTGGCAGGCGGTGCAGTACATCCCTCCGTGTCCCCGGGAGTTGCGGTAAAGCTCACTACCGGTCTCCACACCGGTGACCCCGCTATGGCAGGTGATGCACTTCGGCTCGTCCACCCAGGGGATCCGGGTACCTGAGGCAATGTTGGCTGCCAGCTCCGTGAGGCTTCCGTGGCAGGTGGTGCAGTTCCCATCGCCTGACGATCCCATATGTGCCAGGCTGCGGCTGCATTTGGTCCTCTCGCCCGGGTGACAATCATAGCATTGGGCATTCTTCGAGGCATGAAACCCGTGGATAGCCTGGGAGAGGTACTTCCCGGAGGTGCCGGGGCCCGAGGTTCCCAGGGCAGGACTGCCGTGACATTTGGCGCATAAAACGGGTTTCTGCGAGGTCAGCGAGGTTCCGAGACTGTTGTCATGCGCCTGGAGAATATTCATGAACACGCTCGACGATCCGCCGGAATGGCATTTGGCGCAGTTGATCTCATCGGAAGTCGGCACCGTGGCCTGCGTTACGGCCAGCACATTGCCCGATCCGTCTTTCACCTTCACCTCCATCACCTGGAAAGGGTTCCAGGTCCCTGCATCGTCCACCGGAACAACGGGGATTCCGACCGCGGTGAAATGATCCCCGTCGGGGGTCATGTTTCCCGATAAGGGAGTGCCGGTAAGACCGATGTCGTGGGCAGGGGCCGTTCCCCCGAAAAGTTCGGCAAAATTATCCCAGAACCCGCCGTATCCCCTTTTTCCGTAAGAATAGGTATTGCTGATCAGCCGGTATTCGACGGTGATGCCGCTGGTCAGCACCTTTGGCGGATCTCCTCGTTTGACCACCTGCACGTTGACTGTGTTGTAAGGGGGCAGGATGACCAGTTCATCGTAGGAAGGATTCAGGCAATGCATGCCGAGGTCATTCCAGGCAAAAACGGCGTAATCACCGGTGATGCCGATACTGGAATTGTCTTTTTTACAAGATGCGGCGAACACCATGACCATCGCCAGCAGAGGCAGAATGCTTTTTTTCATAACGGGAGAGATAACGGATGAAACAATTCAGCGAAGATAACGAAGTTAGTAGAAAATATAGTATGACCAGGATGGATACGTTAGGATATCTGATCCTGGTGACCGGTCACGGGGTCAAGATGATTTTCCCGGTAAAGATCCGGGAGTCGCGGGTCACCCTGACCAGGTACAACCCTGAAGGCCGGCCATTCAGATCGGCAGCGACGGTTGCACCGGCTAACCATTTCCGTGAAAGCACCCGTTCGCCGGTGACATCAAAAATCTCGAGGATCGTCATCCCGAATCCTTCCCCCGCGGGCATATCCACGTAAAAAAGCCCCGTGGCCGGGTTGGGGTGAAGGGTCAGATTCCCTCCCCGGGCTACAGGGGAATTATCCCCGGCCATTTGGGTGATGAATCCCTGGTCGGCCGGCGGGAACGGGCAGTAGGTCTCACCGGAAATCCAGGCATGCAGGTACCCGCCGGCAACCGCCAGGGTCGATGGCAGCATGCGGATGCTCTGGCCCGCAACCAGCAGGGCGCTGCCCCCCGGCTGAACCACGAAGGCCGCTCCGTCGCCGCCTGTGGTAAGAACATTCGTTGCCTCATAACATTCCGATTGCCCGCTGCCGATCGTCACATTCCCAGGGGCCACCGTGTCCCAAATGGCGCACTCCACCACGACGTTGTCGTACAAACTGTTCTGGTTCCCGCGGCAGTAGAGGCCAGGCTTTCCCGATGCCCACGTGTTATCAGTCGCCGTCAGGATCAGCTGTCCGTCGATCCGGAGGCCGATATTTCCGCCATAACCGCCCAGCTCTACGTGGTACCAGGTATTTTTGGCATACCCGACGGAGTCCGACGCCAGGATCGTCCCGACACCTCCGACCCACTTGTAAAGCGCACGGAACGGGGTTTGGAGCGTCCACATGAACATGTACATATTTTGCGTATCCTGGAAGCGGAATACCAGGCCGATCTGGTCGTCGTCGGTTGATTCGAGATCCGCTGCGATCACGTAATTATCCCACAGCACACCCCCGGTTATCGCGTAGCAGCCGTCATTGATGGGAGTTCCGTAATAGTTGGAGGTCTGGCGGAGTGTTCCGCTGCTGATGCCCCAGGTGCCGTTGATGGTCGTCCAGGCAGGTTGCAGGGAAGCGAGGGAGAAATTGTCGGAAAACAGATCGCAACCGGTGGGACCCGCCACGGTGATGTACCCCGTTTTGGTCTCGGTGTCACTGCCGAAATAGTTGGTCGCAGTAAGGCTCACCGGGTAGGTTCCTGGCTGGAGATAGGTATGCGACGGGTTCTGAACAGCGGAAACTGAACCGTCGCCGAAATTCCACGACCAGGATGTCGGGACCTTATCCGACAGATCGGTGAATTGGACCGGATTTCCAACGAAAGTATACGTATAATCGGCGCTGAAATCCGCGACCGGGGGAATATTGGAGAGGCAGAAATCGTCGAGCCCGACGGTTTCGGCCGAGGCCGAAAATTCGAGGCAAATTCGCAATTCGGACACCTGTTCAAGAAGGGCGCTCCAGGTGCCGCTTTCCATCGTCCATGCCGACGCCTGGATCGGGTAGGCGAAGGTATGCCACTGACCGAAGGCTGCCTGGAGACCGGCGGTCATGGCGATTTTTGCGATACCTCCGGGTCCCGAGATCCGAAGGAAGGCATCGTTGGCCTGGAGGGCTCCCGTGGTGGTCACCAACAGATCAAAGCAGATCTCGGCGGCGTGGTTGTCGAGGGATGTCCAGACGCCGAGGAATTTGGTGGGGGCAAAGGCGTATCCCG
>DAONFN010000046.1:0-12574 GCA_035403625.1 Bacteroidales bacterium | reverse complement strand
CATTATGATCTGAAAGCAGCGCTGCGGGTCATCAACGTTTTCCAGTTCGAAGCCTGGAGAGAACAATTCTGGGGTATTGGACTGGAAATCAGAACCTCCCTGTACAGTTACGGAATGGGGACCAATCAAACACTTTCCGCCACCTACCGGTTTGTTCCCTCTTACTCCGCGCTGGGAGGAAACCTGCTCTTTACACCCGGTGCCAAACGTAAGCCGGTATTTTTTACCATCGGAGGAGGTATGGGCCGGTACCATGGAAAATTCGACTACCACGAGGCAAGAAGCAACACCATCAACGGTTCGACACACTCATTCAATAATTCATCGACCTTCACCGGATAGGCATGGGGATTCCAGGGTCTCCTGGGGGCCACATTCGTTCCCTGGAAATACCTTGAACTGGAACTCCTCTTCTTCGGGCGATTTGCAAAGATTCCGGAATTAAAGGATGACCAAAGTCACATACTAGTCAATCCTCACCGCGACAATAAAACGGTTTCCCTCGATTTTACAGGGGGAGGCATGATACTCGGCGCCAAGATAATCCTGCCCTGAAAGCAACCGGTAACCAGCCCGGCGAAAACTACTACCGGTGAAAGACCTGCTCACCTAAAACCCAGGTTTCAAGAACCCTGACGGACAGAAGGTGATTTTCCGGTATGGTTAAGATATCCTGATCAAGTATCACAATATCAGCATCTTTACCCGTTTCAAGACTCCCTTTTCGTTGCTCCAGGAAACCTGCCCGTGCCGCCCACAGGGTGATCGACCGCAGGGCATCCTCACGGTTCAGGGCATTTTCGGGCTGATACCCTCCGGCGGGGTAACCGGTAGGATCCTTTCTGGCCACCGACGCATAAAAAGTCTTCAACGGTGATATGTCCTCAATGGGGAAATCGGTGCCGTTGGCGATCCAGCCGTTCTCGAGCATCAGATCCCGGTAAGCATAGGCCCCTTTCACCCGCACTGCTCCCAGTCTGTCACCGGCCCATCGCATATCGCTGGTGGCATGGGTGGCCTGAACCGATGGGACGACCGAAAAATCGCCGAAAAGTCGCTGGTCGGCGGGATCAACCACCTGGGCATGCTCAATCCGCCACCGCAGGTCATTTTTCCCCTTCAGAAACTCTCCGTATATATTCAGGATCAGGTGGTTTGCTTCATCGCCAATACAGTGGGTACAAACCTGGTAACCATGATCGATCGCAATCCGGCAAATCCGGCGGATCGTATCCGGGTCCGTAACGAGGATCCCCCGGGTACCCGGTGCATCGCTGTATGGCTGTTTGAGCCGGGCTGTGCGACTGCCCAGGCTCCCGTCGGCATAGATCTTCAACGACCGCACGAACAGACGCTCCTTAAGCCATGGACCTTTCTCAACCAGTTTGCGAAAATTCTCGGTACCCGGTATCAGCATGGCATAAACCTGCATCTTTAGCCTTCCGGTATTCTGCAGGGAATCCAACTCCATAACCTGAGGGTACTCCAGCCCGGCATCACATACCAGGGTCAATCCAGCTGCGAAACACAGTTGTTGTGCCCGGTCGAGCAGGGAGGCCAACGTCTCTCCCTTGACATGGGGTACAGCCGATCGCATAGCATCGGCCGCTGTTTCGCTCAATATCCCGGTAAGTCTGCCGTTCTTAGACCCCACCTGTCCTTCTCCAAAACCGCGGGTCCCCGTAATGGCTGCAAGGTTCAATGCAGTTTGGTTGGCCAGCACGACATGTCCATCGATGCGGATCAGCATGACCGGAGTTGCCGGAAACTGCTCGTTAAGCTTCACATTATCAGGAAATACCTTCTCCTTCCACAGGTTTTGGTCCCACCCCCGGCCGACCAACCATCCCGGTTCCGCGGGGTCCCAGGCTTTCTGCAACCGGTCGAGGACCTCGTCGAACGAACGGCTTCCGGTGAGATCGACATAGCGCA
Organism: Bacteroidales bacterium; assembly: GCA_035403625.1. Classification (GTDB taxonomy): domain Bacteria; phylum Bacteroidota; class Bacteroidia; order Bacteroidales; family FEN-979; genus CAIVAT01. The sequence goes on along the minus strand of DAONFN010000046.1, from coordinate 10,642 downwards.
ACCCCTCGGCAAAACCAACGAAATGACAATGCGCATCGATAAAGCCTGGATACACATGTTTCCCGCTAAGGTCGAGTGTGCGCAGGGTTTCAAATCTGTCCCGGATATCTCCGGATGAACCTACTGCCAGGATCTTACCGTTACGAACGGCTATGGCTTCAGCCAAAGGGGCTCGTTCATCCAATGTATGGACCACCCCATGGTACAGGATCAGATCGGCTGGTTCTTTCGCAGGTGCATTCACAGGATTGAATAACAGGGAAAAGAGGAACGGGGTCAGAAGGCTATATGTCATTAGAACAACAGGTTTGGCATACGGGTTTCAAAATTATGAACTATTTTTCTTCTCAATTGAATTTTGTACCGATCATTTACTATTTTTGTATCATCCAAACTTAATTGATATAATGAAATATAAATCTATCAATTCTAGATTTATTGTTGTTTTCTCAGTCATTTTTGTTGCAGCCTTGCTGAGGCTTTTACCGCATTGGCCGAACTTTACGCCAATCGCAGCTATGGCACTCTTTGCCGGTACCTATTTCGACAGAAAGCAATACGCTTTCGCCTTTCCGATCGCCGCGATGTTCATAAGCGATCTCGTGATAGGTCTGCACGCCAACATGCCTGCGGTTTACATGAGTTTTGCCATTACGGTGCTTATTGGTGGCGCGATCCGGAAAAAGGTGAACATCGGGTCGGTGGTACTGGCGTCGCTGAGTTCTTCCGTTATCTTTTTCCTGATAACGAACTTTGCATCCTGGCTCGCCAGCCCCTTTTACCCGCAAACAGCAGCCGGACTTGCCGAATGTTACATGGCCGGTCTTCTGTTCTTCCGGGACACCACCTACGGACTGTCGTTCTTTTTGAATGACATGCTCGGCACCATGTTCTTCAGCGCTGTATTCTACGGAGCCTTCTACCTCGCGCAGATGAGGTTCCCGGCACTTGACCGGTCCAGGTTCTGACCCTTATGACTTGTCCCGATCAGCGGGACTTTGGAGAAACACACGAATCGTCTTGCACCATTGGATAAAATTCAATGGTGCATTTTTTAATGGTACCTTTGCAGGTATGTCTGATATCATCCGACTGCTACCCGATTCCGTCGCCAACCAGATCGCCGCAGGCGAAGTGGTGCAGCGACCGGCTTCCGCCGTGAAGGAATTGCTTGAAAATACCGTCGATGCCGGGGCCACCGATATTCGCCTGATCATTCGCGATGCAGGGAAATTGCTGATCCAGGTTACCGACAACGGCTGCGGTATGTCGGAAGGCGACGCAAGGATGTGCTTTGAACGGCACGCTACTTCCAAGATCCAGAAAGCCGACGACCTGATGGCTATCCGGACCCTGGGCTTCCGCGGAGAGGCGCTTGCTTCCATCGCATCGATTGCACAGGTCGAACTGAAAACCCGCCGCCATGAGGAGGAGATCGGCACCTGCGTGGTCATCGAAGGTACCCAGTTTAAAGGGCAAACCCCCGTGAACTGCCCAGCCGGTACCTCGATCAGCGTGAAGAACCTCTTTTTTAACGTCCCTGCCCGGCGCAACTTCCTCAAGTCAAACACATTGGAACTCAGGTACATTGTGGAGGAATTTTTCCGAGTAGCACTGGTTAACCCTAGTCTGGCTTTTACCTTTTATAACAACGACAAGGTGCTTTACCAGTTACCGGTGGGAAATTTAAAACAGCGCATCGCCAACCTGTTCGGTGCCTCATTCACGCAACGCATCATTCCGGTCGAATCGCACACAGCCCTCGTGAACATCTCCGGGTACATTGGGAAACCGGAATTCGCCAGGAAGACAAAAGGAGAACAATATTTTTTCACCAACGGGAGGTACATCCGAAGCCCTTACCTTCATCATGCAGTTGAAAGCGCTTTCAGGGAACTGATCCCCGACGATGCCTTTCCCTCCTACTTCCTGTTTATGGAAGTGGATCCTCAGCACATCGATGTCAACATCCACCCGACAAAGACAGAGATCAATTTCCAGGATATCAAGACCATATATGCAATTCTGCATGCAGCCGTCAAGCAGGGGATCGGGAAATTCACCCTTACGCCTGTGCTCGACTTTGAATCAGAGAATGCCCTGGATATCCCGGTCTTTCCAGCCGATCAGCCCGTTCGGCAACCGCAGATCACGATCAACCCCGACTATAATCCCTTCGAGAAAAAAACACAACCGCAAACCAGTTTCACTTTCCCGCAAAAATCCGCCATCGGCGGCTGGAAAGATTTCTATTCTCCCCTCCCCTCTCAGGACAGGGAAGAGCAACAAACACCCGGAGAACCTCCGGCAACAGGCGCCCTTCATCTGGAACCCACGGCCGGAGAGGAAGAGACTCCCGGTATGAAAGGTTCCCAGGTCAGGAATTCCTACATCGTAACCAGCACCCTTTCGGGAATCGTCATCATCGACCAGCAGCATGCCCATGAGCGGATCCTCTACGAAAAGTTCCTTGTGGAGGGCCAAAAGGAGGCCGCCTCCGGGCAACACCAATTGATGCCCCAGACGATCACCCTGAGCCCGGGTGATGCACGTCTTCTGATCGAATGGACGGAGCTTTTTCACCGGATGGGATTTGATATCGGAGAGTTTGGGAGAGATAGCTTCGTGGTGAGAGCCATTCCGGCCTCGATCGATCCGGGCGGGCTGCGCTCGTTTATTGAAAGCATCCTCGAAGCCCTGAAAAACCCGGGCGGAGACCCCAAACGGGACCAGGCTGCCACCCTGGCACGGAGCCTGGCCCGAAGACTTGCCATTAAAAGGGGTAAACTCCTGCGACAAGAGGAAATAGACGCCATTATCGAGAGTCTTTTCGCCTGCCGGGTACCCGGATTATCCCCCGACGGGAAGCCAACCATGATGGTGATCCCCTATGATGAACTGAACTCGAAATTAAAAATCTGACGATCCGACGCCCTATGTCGCAGCAATACAGTCCCGCCGGTTTCAGCCTGCTACCTCCCGTGGTCAAGAATCTCCTGATCATCAACGGGCTGTTCTTCCTGGCCACGCTTTCCTTCGAAAATGCCTTCGGCCTGGACCTGGTCAACATCCTTGGCCTCCACTATTTCCAATCGGAGCTTTTCCGCCCGTACCAGTTCGTGACGTATATGTTCGTTCATGGAAATGTCTCGCATATCATCATGAACATGTTCGCCCTTTGGATGTTCGGGTATCTGCTGGAGAATGTCTGGGGCCCCAAACGGTTCCTGATCTATTATATGGTGACCGGTTTGGGTGCCGCCATCATCCAGACCCTGGTGATCTATATCGATATTTCCTCTATCCGGTCAGCTGCCGAGGCCTATGCCGCAAGTCCGACACTCGACGGCTTTATCAACCTGGTTAAACATCATTTCCCGCAATACTATGAATCGGAAGGCACCATCCGGACCTTCATCGGCGACTGGGCCAGGACCAGCGGGAACCCGGCTTATGCCGCCCAATCCCTGAACTTTGTCGATCAGCTGATCCGGCTGAAGATGGATGTTCCTACCGTTGGCGCTTCGGGGGCCGTTTACGGAATCCTGCTTGCCTTTGGCATGATGTTTCCCAACATGCTGGTTTACATCTATTTTCTATTCCCTATAAAAGCCAAATGGATTGTGATCCTTTACGGTGCAATCGAATTATTTTCCGGACTGTCTAACAATGCAGGCGATAATGTAGCCCATTTTGCACACCTTGGCGGGATGATCTTTGGATTCTTCCTCATCCGCTACTGGAGAAACAGCAGGAACTTCTATTCGTGATGAATTACCCGTATTCGCCTCAACCGAACCTCCTCGACGAATTCCGGAAATTCTTCCGGCAACGATCGGCACTGCCTGTGCTGCTGACGATCAACGTGGTGGTTTGGGCCCTGATCCAAATCGCCCGGGTATTCAGTTTCTTCTTGAATCACGCCGGAAATGGGGCACTCGACACCTGGTTGCTGCAAACCCTTGGGTTGCCCGCTTACCTCCCTTCTCTCATGGCGAGTCCATGGACTCTTTTCACCTACATGTTTTTTCACATGGATATTGGCCACATCCTGTTCAACATGATATGGCTCTACTGGTTCGGGAAGATCTTCCTGGCTTTTCTTTCCTCCCGGGCCATGGTGTGGATATACCTCCTGGGAGGCATCTCAGGCGGACTCCTTTATATACTGGCATTCAATTCATTTCCGGTATTCTCTCCGATGCTTGAGAATTCGTGGGCCCTGGGCGCATCTGCCTCTGTGATGGCCATCGTGACGGCTACAGCAGTATATGCGCCTGGCTACACTATCCAGTTGTTTCTGCTGGGACGGCTTAAGATCATCTATCTTGCCGGTATTCTCTTTGTGACCGACTTTTTCCTGATCCCGTCGGGCAATGCAGGGGGGCACCTGGCTCACATCGGTGGTGCCCTCTTCGGCGCCGCATGGGTGTTCTTGGCGCAGTACGCAAGATCAACCGGGATGGCTCACAAGGGAACAGGGATGAAAGAGGTTTTGGGCAGGATTTTTAACAGAAGAAAGAAGACCCAGGACAAGACGGACGGTCGGCCCGGGCGCCCCCTCACCGACGACGAATACAATACCCGTAAAAGGGCCAATCAGCGAAGAATCGATGAGATCCTCGAAAAAATTTCACGCGGAGGCTACGACAGCCTTAGCAAGGAAGAGAAGGATTTCCTGTTCACCACCTCAAATAAAAGGTGACCAATCTCCGGGAATATGGCCAAAGGCAGATCCATTGCGAAATCCTTCCTCTACTTCCTCAACGTCCTGGCCGTACTGGCCCTTCTGGCATCTTACGCAGCCGGCTATGTGAGTCCTGAAAAATGGTGGGGATTCGCCTTCTTCGGACTGGCCTACCCGGTAATCCTTTTAGTGAACCTGGTTTTCGTAGTCTTCTGGCTCATCACCTGGAAAAAGTTCATATTCGTTTCCCTGCTGGTCATCCTCGCCGGCTTTATCCAGATACGGGCCATTTATCCTATCCATCTGACCGGGAATCAGCCCGATATCAGACCTAATTCCTTCAAGATCATTACGTTCAATATTCATTCGTTATACGGAAGCCGCAAAGGCGACAGTCCGACAAAAACCAGAGGGAAAGTGACCGATTTCTTTGTCGGTAGGAAGGCTCAGATCGTCTGTTTGCAGGAGTTTGCTGCATGGGGTGAGGAATATTCCCGGACATTGCACAAGTTTGCACGATCCATCCGGCTGGGCTATTACTCCTTCCGGAATTATCAATATTATTCGAATAAACTGAGGATCAATGCGATCGTGACATTTTCAAATTACCCGGTTGCAAATGAGGGATATTTCGAACTGAACGGCAACACTTTTGGAATCTACACCGACATGGTGATCGGCAGAGATACGGTCCGGGTCTACAATGTCCACCTTGAATCCATCCGGTTCGGGAATGAAGATTACCTCTTCTACTCTCACCTGACCGAACAGGACACCGCATCGGCAGGCCTCCAGGAGGGCTCGAAGCGGATGTTCTGGAAACTCCGGAAAGCCTTTGTGATCCGTGCGCGGCAGGTGGATATGCTGACCCGCCACCTCGCAGGATGTCGATATCCCGTCATTTTGGCCGGCGATTTTAACGATCCACCCTCCTCTTACACCTACCGGCAATTGACCCGGACACTGTCGGATGCGTTCATCGAACGGGGCACCGGGTTGTTCCGGGGAACCTATCGGGGCAAACTCCCCTCCTACCGGATCGATCATATCCTGCATTCGAGGCAGCTGATTACCCAGTATTTTGAAAGGATCAACGTTGACCTGAGCGATCACTTCCCGGTTACCGCCACCCTGACTCTCCAACCCAGATAAGCCTGATATGGAATTCCAGCTCACCTCCGATTTCCGTCCAACGGGTGATCAGCCTGAAGCGATCCGCGAACTGGTGGAAGGCCTGCGCCGGGGAGATCCCGGTCAGATCCTGCTAGGGGTCACCGGGTCGGGTAAGACCTTCACTGTCGCCAATGTTATCCAGGAGGTACAGCGTCCTACCCTGGTATTGAGCCACAACAAGACCCTGGCAGCTCAGCTTTACGGTGAATTCCGGCAGTTCTTCCCAAAAAATGCCGTGGAGTTCTTTGTATCTTACTATGATTATTACCAGCCGGAGGCTTACATTCCGGTAACCAACACCTATATTGAAAAGGATCTTTCGATCAACGATGAGATCGAAAAACTCCGGTTGAGTGCATCCTCCGCCCTGCTTTCAGGAAGGCGCGATATCATCGTCGTTTCGTCGGTGTCGTGTATTTACGGTATCGGTAATCCCGACGATTTTACCAGCAACACGATCCGCATCAGCCGCGGAGCCCGGGTAAACCGGCACGACCTGCTCAACGCACTTGTCAACAGCTTGTACTCGCGCACCGAAGGCGATTTTACCCGGGGTAAGTTCCGGGTCCGCGGGGACTCGCTCGATGTTTTCCCTGCATACCTGGATATCGCGTATCGCATAATTTTCTTCGGACAGGAGGTGGAAAGCCTGGAAACTTTCGATCCCCTCTCCGGTCGAAGGATTGAGACGTTGGACACGATGACGCTGTATCCTGCGAATATTTTTGTCACCTCGCAGGATAAAATGCGCGAAGCCCTGCTGGAGATCAAAGACGACCTCATCAGGCAATGCGCTTACTTCCGTGAAAATGGAAAAGAGATGGAGGCCAAAAGGCTCGAAGACCGCGTCAGTTATGATATCGAGATGATGCGCGAACTCGGCTATTGCTCGGGGATCGAGAATTACTCCCGTTACTTCGATGGGCGTTTGCCGGGGTCGAGGCCTTTCTGCCTCATGGACTTCTTCCCGGAAGATTATCTGCTGGTGATTGACGAAAGCCATGTAACGATCCCGCAGGTCCGTGCCATGTTCGGTGGAGACCGTTCAAGGAAACAGACGCTGGTCGAGTACGGATTCCGGCTTCCCTCTGCGATGGACAACCGTCCGCTTAAATTCGAGGAGTTTGAGTCGCTGGTTAGCCAAACGCTTTACGTAAGCGCGACTCCCGCCGATTTTGAATTGAAGCAATGTGAAGGCGTGGTGGTCGAACAGGTAATCCGTCCCACCGGCCTGCTCGACCCCTTTGTCGAAGTGAGGCCCAGCCTGAGACAGATTGATGACCTCCTCGAAGAGATCAACCAGCGGAAGACCAGCAACGAGCGAACCCTGGTGACCACCCTCACCAAAAGGATGGCCGAGGAACTAAGCGCCTATTTTGCCCGTCTTGACATCCGGTGCCGATACATCCACTCCGATGTCGATACCCTCGAAAGAGTCGAGATCCTGCGTGACCTGCGCCTTGGAACGTTCGACGTTCTGATCGGGGTCAACCTCCTGCGTGAAGGGCTGGATCTGCCTGAAGTTTCACTCGTTGCCATCCTGGACGCCGACAAGGAAGGGTTCCTGCGATCAGAACGGTCGCTAACCCAGACCGCCGGAAGGGCGGCCCGGAATATAAACAGCCGGGTGATCCTGTATGCCGACAAGATGACCGATTCAATGAAGCGGATGATGGAAGAAACCAATCGCAGAAGGGAGAAACAGATCGCCTATAACCTGGCCAACAACATAACGCCTGCCAACATCGTTAAAAGTACCCGGGATATCCTTGGCCAGACCGCAGTGGCAGGATCGGATACAACTTTCCCGGCCGCCTATGTTGAAAAGGAGACCTTTGATGCCGCCGCGGATCCCCTGCTCCCCTATCTTTCGGAGGAAAAGCTCAGGAAACTGATTGCCCGCACCCGGAAGTCCATGGAAGAGGCGGTTAAAAACCTGGACTTCCTCGAAGCAGCCCGGTTCCGCGACGAATTGAAAGCCCTGCAGGCCATAACGGACAAGCAGTCAGGCAAATAATCCCTGGATAAAATCAAAAAGAGACGCAAGAAATTGCGTCTCTTTTTGTGCTGTTTACCTCTAAAATCAGCGTAAACCGGATTATTTTACATCCATCAGTTCGACATCGAACACAAGCGTCGAAAAGGGAGGAATCTGGCCCATGTCGCGCTCCCCGTACGCAATTTTGGAAGGAATGATGAGGGTGGCTTTTCCGCCGACGTTCATCAGGGCGATGCCTTCGTCCCAACCTTTGATCACCTGCCCTTGACCGAGCACGAATTCGAATGGCTGGTTGCGGTCGCGGGAAGAGTCGAATTTGGTTCCGTTGAGCAGAGTTCCGGTGTAATGTACCTTCACTTTTTTCCCGGGAACAGCCTTCGCACCGGTTCCCTTCACTTTTTCCACATAGATGAGTCCACTGGCAGTGGGTTTGGCAGTGATCTTATGATCGGCCAGGTATTTCTTCATGAGGTCTCCTTCCTGTTTCTTGTTAACTTCGGCTTTAGCGCTCATCTCTTTCTGCTTGACAGCCTGTTCGACACTGTCGCGCTTGTGTTTTTCTTTCATCTCCTTATCGTGAACGGCCTTTGAAATGACATCCAGCACCTCCACATCATAGATCACCGTGGAATACGGAGGAATGATGTTGCTTTTTCCGTTTTCGCCGAAGGCGATCTTGGAGGGAACGATGAAAGTAGCCTTGGCTCCCTTCAGCATCATGGCAAGACCTTCATCAAAACCCTGGGTATCGAACCTTTTTCCACATTCGATATCCATCGGCTCTCCACGATCTCTGGTTGAGAACAACTGCTTTCCGTCGATCAGGGAAACGCTGAAATGAGTCTTCACCCACTGACCACTATCGATTTTAGCGCCCTTACCGGCTTGCGTTTCAATATAATACAGACCAGAAGCCGTCGGAGCCACCGTCACTTTCTTTTCTGCCAGGTATTTTTTCAGTCCTTCTTCCTCTTTCTTGATAAGTTCATCCTTTGAATCAACTGCGACCATAGTAATATAGAAATGGATCACGCTGTTGGTATCGATGAAAGCAGGACGTGAGGGCTGGCGGAAGGTCTTGGTAAACAATGAATCGGCATTGATGATGATATCTGCGCTGTCGCCTTTGGAGAGCATCCTGATACCTTCGTAAATATCACCCTTGTAATCGGATTCCGGAAGACGGAGACGGATCGGTTCATTTTTCATCGCCAGTCGGCTGTCGAACAACGTCGAATCCTTATACGTATACTTCATATGCAGCGAAACCCAGTCGCCGGCCTTTGCCTTGACGGTATCCTTACTGACTTTAAACAGTTTGTAATACAATCCCGATGCGGTCTTGTCATACCCCGGGTACTTGGAAGAGCACGCCAGCATAGTGACGGCGACCATCAGGACCACGACCAGGGAATTCACATACTTACTTTTCATGATGATTGAGGTTTTTTTAATAAAAAGACTCCTTTTTATGGGTGTGCAAAGATAGTGACTTATTGGCAACAATTCCGGATGTCATGTTGAAATTTCCTTGGATGAAAATGGTTTACCGGTGATGGGGCAGAACACTGCAAAGTTCCACATCATAAACAAGTGCGGCACCGGCAGGGACACCGGAAGGATCTCCCAGTAAGCCATAGGCAAGATGAGACGGAACGATCAGCTTTGCATGCGCTCCTTCTTTCATCAGCAGGATTCCTTCTTCCAGACCACTGATAACCCTGCGTTTTCCGAGTTCAAAGATGAATGGCGCACCCGGATCGGCTTGCGCAACAGGGATTCCGTTTAACAGAGTGGCCCGGAAACGAATCTCAACCCGGTCACCTTCCACAGCCTTTCTTCCCTTACCCTCCTTGTAAATCATATAACGCAACCCTGTCGGGCTGGTTGACATGGTCCAGTGATAGCGGGCAATGAAATCCTCTATCTCAGTCTGCTCTGCGGCAACAACCTGACGGTTATATGCAAGGATCGAATCGGAAGATGAGACAGAACCGCCCGAAGGACCTGCTTCCCTTACGCTGCTGTTACACGAAAAGAAAAGAAGCGGAAATATGGACAGGAGCGCAATCGTCCGCAAATATCCAAGTATTTCGCTGGTTATCAATCAATAAACGGATTTAAGCATCTCCCGGTAACCGGGCAGTATCTCCCTGAACAGAGATACGGTCTCCTCCAGCGAGGTGGTGCAGTTAGCTCCTGAGGCATTGCGGTGCCCACCTCCGCCAAAGTACTTACTTGCCATGGTATTTACCGCAAATGCACCTTTGGACCGGAACGATACCTTGACGATCCCGTCACGCTCGATAAACAGGGCGGCCAGGTTAATATCCTTGATGGACAGCGCATAGTTGACTACACCCTCCGTATCACCGATCTGGTAGTTATATTTCTGCAGATCGTCCCGGGTGAGTGTAATATACGCAGTATGAAGATCGGGGAGTACCACGAGCCGGTCGCTCACGGAAAGCCCCAGAAGACGCAACCGGCATTCGGAGTATGTATCGTAGATCAGGCGGTGAAGGTATTCGCCGTCGATCCCGAAACGGAACAGGTGAGCCAGTATCTCGTAGGTTTTGATGTAGTTGCAGGAGTAGCTTAGCGATCCCGTATCGGTGATGATACCGGCATAGATACATTCTGCAATATCCTTGTCGAGGAGGTCCAGATCGTTGGCCCTGGCTATGTAATGGTACACCAGCTCCGATGTCGACGAGGTCTTCGAAATGGATATCCGGTAATTGAATTCATCTGAAGGCAGAAGCTGATGATCAATGAGTATC
>DAONFN010000045.1:0-12716 GCA_035403625.1 Bacteroidales bacterium | reverse complement strand
CCCTGTCGGGGTCCCCCCACCCCGTCGGGGTCCCCCCACCCTGTCGGGGTCCCCCCACCCTGTCGGGGTGTCGGGGAAATGTCTTACCTTTATCCCATGAAACTGACCACAACCGAGAAATTCCTGCTGATCGCCCACCACCCGGAAAAAGGGCGCTTCAAACTCACCGGCGTGCACCTGCAGTACGGCACGATCGGTGCGCTGCTTATGGACCTGTCGCTCGCCGGACGGGTTTTACTGGAGCAGGACCGCCTGGCATTACAACCGAAAGAGCAGGGCGACGATCCGGTGGCGGAGGAGATCGCGATGCGCATCCGCGGGGAAATCCGGCCGCGCAAGATCCGCTACTGGATCAGCCGCCTGGCACGCCGCGCCCGGAAGTACCGGTGGATGATCCTCGAAGGACTCGCCGCGCGGAGCGTCGTGCGCATCGAGCAACGGCGTTTCCTGGGCCTGATCCCCTACCGCAAAAGCTACCTCACCGACAGCTACCGCCGCAGCGAGCTGATCCGCCAACTGCGCGAGGATATCCTCTTCCAGCACGAGGTGGACGATGAAATTATCGCCCTGGCGGGAATGATCCAGGCCTGCACCATGTACCGGTTCCTCTCGCCCGACCGGGAAGAGCGAAAGAAGCTGAAGACCGGAATCCGGCGGATGGTCGAAACCAGCCCGATGGAGGGCATCGTAGCCCAGACCAGCCGGCAAATCCAGGCCGCGATCATGGCGGCCATCGTCGCTTCCACAGCAGCCTCCTCCTCCGCCGCAGGAAGTCATTGAACGGTTCACCCTTCACTCCTGCCTGCAGGCACACCCTTCACTCTTCACTCTTCACTTGTTCACTCTTCACTCTTCACTCTTCACTCTTCACTCGTCACTCGTCACTCGTCACTCTTCTTTAGCCTCCTGTGATACTGTGCAATCAGATCCGCATTTTTGCGGACCTGATCAGTCGAAGTATGGTAAAAAAACATGGATGCAACATGAGTAAATATGAATTGTTTTTCTAATTTTGACATTACACAATTTTCAGTGGCGTTTACAGACCTGAAACAGGATGAAAACACACACTGAAAACTTTATGAGAAATCTGCATGGCGCTTGCTGTTTGCTCATATCCGAAACTGAATTCCAGGGATTATAAATTCATTCAGGATTTTAGAAAAGAAAATGATGAATTATATTATCAGGTGGCTGAACCTCATGTTGGATTTGTATTCCCGGTTTCTCAGATCCAAAGGGAACATTTTATTGAAGAGATTCATGAAAAGTCGAAAGGGATCATTGATACCCTGACGATTATTGATTATACGGATAATGTTTTGACTGATTTAGAGGAGATAATGCTAACGTAAATGGTCCCTGGCGTAGCCGTCCGCCTGAATTCTACTATGGAACGATAAGGAATCACTATTATTTAACTTGACAAACAATGACAAGAAAGATACCTGCGCACGAAGATTTGGTAAACAGGATAAAAATTCTTGAAGAAGAATTAAAAACGTATAAAAATGACCTCGACATAGTAACACAAAAAAGTACAGAAAAATCACGGCAGGATAGTGCCCTTCTTATTCAAACTGAAAAAGCGCTTCAAGAGAGCGAAAACAGATATCGCAATCTGATAGATTATTCCACCAGTATTATTCTTGAGTGGGATACTGAAGGTAATGTGTTGTATATGAATAAATACGGACTTGATTTTTTCGGATTTCGGCCGGAAGAGATCATCGGCAGAAATGTACTGGAAACAATCGTCGGATTAACGGATGCAGATGGCTATGACTTAGAGGGTAAAATGAAAGTGGTACAAAAGCATCCGGAGAATTATTACAGCAGCGAAAATGAAAACGTCAGGAAAACCGGTGAAAAAGTTTGGATTGCATGGACAAACAAAGGCATCTACGATCAGGAAAATAATCTTATCAAAACAGTAAGCGTTGGGATCGATCGGACCCAGCAGCATAAAATGGAAAAGGAATTACTGAACTATCGGGACCATTTGCAGGAGCTGGTAAACAAACGAACGGAAGAGCTTGCCTTATCCAACAAACAATTAATTGAAGCCAAGGAGAAAGCAGAAGAAAGTGAAATTCAACAAAAGGCGCTTATTGAAAATGCGTTATTCCCAATTACAATTACAACGTCTGATGGAAGAGTTATCTACGCGAATACCGCTGCATTGAAGTTCTTTAATGTTCCAATGGATATCGACTTGACCAAAATTGATACAGTTAATTTTTGGTCAACTAGCGAAAGCCGTAATAATTTTATTGAACAACTACTCAAAACGGGTTCTGTCATAAATTTCGAGAATGTTTATGTTACTGCCGACAATATTTATAAAACTGCCTTGATCAGTTCTTCTGTAATTTCTTTCCGTGGGGAGCAGGTTATCTTCTCTATTTACGACGAAATAACCGAACATAAGAGAATGGAAAAAGCATTACAGCTTAGTGAATTGAATTACAAGCTTTTATTTGATGCAATTCCTGAGAGTGTTTTATTGATCGGTAATGATGGATGTGTTATAGCAGCAAATCAGGCTTCAGCTCGCCTTTATGGTTACGATCTGCCGGAAGAACTTATAGGATTTGATACACGATTACTGATTTCGGAAAAGGACAGGAAACGGGCAACAGAAACACAATCGGGAGTAATCCAAAAAGAGAAGCATCCCGTCAGGGAATATATAGAAGTTCGACGGGACGGTTCCGAGTTTTTCGCAGAAGTCACATCAACGACTTTGTACGACTTAAATCATGTATCATTAGGTTACATCGGAATTACCCGCGATATTTCTGAAAGTAAAAGAAATGAATGGTTGCTCAGATTGCATGTTGAAGAATTACAGAAGGCAAAGGAGAAAGCAGAGGAAAGCGACCGCCTGAAATCTGCTTTTCTTGCCAACATGAGCCATGAAATCCGTACACCGATGAATGGCATTCTCGGTTTTGCGGAGCTCTTGAAAGAGCCGGGCTTATTAGATATTGAAAAACAGCACTATTTTCAGATAATAAAGAAAAGCAGTGACCGGATGCTTTCTATTATCAACGACATTATCAGCATTTCGAAAATCGAATCGGGTATAATGGACTCAGTTATTTCAGAAACCAATATTAATAAGCAAACCAAGTATGTACACAACCTCTTTAAACTGGATGCTGCCGAAAAAAAACTGAATTTTACCTACTCGGATGGATTGACGGATGAAGCCTGTATGATTCTGACAGACACGGAAAAATTTATCAGCATTCTTTCGAACCTTGTAAAGAATGCAATTAAATTTACGGATCGGGGCAGCATTGAATTCGGATACCATTTAAAAAACCAGGAAGAATCTCTCAATCTCCCGGAACTTGAATTTTATGTCAGGGATACCGGCATTGGAATTCCTAAAGAACGGCAGGAGGCAATCTTTGAGCGTTTTATTCAGGCTGATATTGCAGATAAAATGGCGCGTCAGGGATCCGGACTGGGATTGGCAATCGCCAAAGCCTATGTAAATCAACTCGGCGGAAAAATATGGTTGGAAAGTGAAGAAGGAAAAGGAACTGTTTTTTATTTTACACTTCCCTATAAGGTTGAACCTAAGCAAAAAGTAGTTACCAAATCCAATGTTCCCGGTGAAGTTATAAGCCGGGATAAAAAGTTGAAGATTTTGCTGGTCGAAGATGATGAGACATCCAGTGGTTTGATGTCTGTTTTAATCAATGGAATGTGCAAGGAAATATTATTGGCAGCGACCGGCATTGAAGCCGTCGAAATAAGCCGGGCCAATCCTGATATTGATTTAATTCTGATGGATATTCAGATCCCGGGTATAAATGGGTATGAAACAACACGTCAAATCCGTACATTTAACAAAGATGTGGTCATAATAGCACAGACAGCTTTTGGATTATTGGGCGACAGGGAAAAAGCAATTGATTGCGGTTGCAATGATTATATCTCAAAACCGATTAGAAAAGATGAATTAGTGGGATTGATCAGGAACTTTTTCGAAAAATAATTTGTGCAAACAAATTCTAATACGATAAAAAGATGAACTATGAAAAAGCTGATTTTCTGTTTTTCGCTCTTTGTTCCGATGGTAGTGCTTTCGCAGCCATCCTGGTTCAAATCATCACCGGCTGAATATGTCTGGATGAATGTCGGCGATGCCGGGTTTTCTCCCGGAATCATCCAATACACCCGGCTCGCCTTCAGTCCCTCGGGCAGCCTGTATGTAGCTTTCAGCGACGGGGCCAGCGACTACAAGGCGACCGTCATGAAATTCAATGGCACCACATGGGAAAATGTCGGCAATGCTGGTTTTTCATCCGGTCGGGCGGAATATCTCAGCCTGGCTTTCAGCCCTGCCGGCGAACCCGTGGTAGCTTTTTCTGACGCCGGAAATTCAGGGAAAGCGGCCGTAATGAAATTTGACGGCACGGTATGGGTCGCGGTGGGAACCCCCGGCATATCCGCAGGGCGGGCCGAATACACCTCGCTTGCCTATAATCCCGCGAACGGCTTTCCGTATATTGCGTTTGCCGACAAGTTAAACTTCTATAAATGCACCATTATGCAGTTTGACGGAACGGATTGGGTGAACCTGGGCGATCCCGGCATATCAACCGGGCGAGCCTTTTTCATCAGTCTCGAGTTCAATCCCTCCCATACGCCCTGTGTGGCCTATGCGGATGCCGGACTCTCCTGGAGGGCCTCGGTGATGAAATATGAGGAAAACAATTGGATGAGTGTCGGAGCCCAGGGATTCACCTTGGGAAACACCAGTTTCAACAGTTTTGCTTTCAGTCCGGCCGGGGTGCCGTATATCGCATTCTCAGATTCCCTGAATGGTTGGAAAGCAACCGTGATGTATTTTGACGGCTCGATCTGGTCCACCCTCGGACCGGCCGGATTCTCGGCAGGTACGATCGGATTCACCAGTTTAACCATAGGGCCGGCGGGAGTTCCGTATATTGTTTACGAGGACGACATGATCAATTTAAACAAGGCATCGGTCCTCAAGTTTGATGGAACGAACTGGGTGTATGTCGGTTTGGGGATCTCGGAGGGGACGGCGAACTACACGCAGATTGCCTTCAGTCCTTCGGGCGTTCCGCATGTGGCCTTTGAGGATTTTACAAATGCCGGTAAAGCAACCGTGATGAAGTATGATTCCGTATATACGGGAGTGGCGGAGCCGTGGCAGCAGGCTCTGTCGGTTTATCCGAACCCGGCATCCGGCCTGTTGACCATCGATTGCGGTACACTTTCGGCCGGAAACAATACGCTTGAGATCACCGATATCAACGGGGTTAAAATTTTCGGAGTGGAAAAGCCTGGGAAAGTGATCCGGCTGAACGTGGAAGATTATGCCCCCGGGGTTTATTTCGTAAAACTGAACACCGGTAATTCAGGCAGCGTCTGTAAGTTTTGCAAATTCTAGGTGGCGGTCACCTGCTATACTGAATTTTACCGGGTTTGCGAAGCAAAGCTGTTTTAGATTCAGATGCTGAGCGATCAGATTTGCAACTTCTTGCAAAGCTGATGAGTCGAGGTATAAACCCCGCACTGCCGCCGCCGATGGAACGTTCGCATGGCTTAGCAATTGACAATGACATGAGAAAACTATGGATAATAGGATTGATGTTTCTTTTAAATTTGAAGGGTTATTCGCAGGTTGATACATTCAGCGATAAATATGTAGATTCTGTGGTAATCAATTTCAAACAAAAATGGAATATTCCGGGGATTTCAGTCGCGATTGCAAAGGATGGAAGATTAATCTATGCGAAAGGGTTTGGATACGCGGACATTGTTACCGGAAAAATTGGAAAACATCAAGCATTTTCCCGATATCAATCTCTTTGAAACAAAGGAAATGTTGCAAAAATGAATGGCCATAGAGTAAAGGTACTTTTTCTGATTTATTTACTGTTAACTGGTGGTATTGGCTACAGTCAGACGGGTAAGGTTGTCGGTTATATCCGTTCCACCAGGCATCAACTTACGGAATCAGTATCTTTTGCAAACGTCAGAATTACCAATTCAAACAGGAGTTGCCCGGCAAATCTGGATGGGTATTACTGCATTGACAGTGTTCCAACGGGTATTCAGGAAATAGTAGCTACCCATGTGTGCTGTGGAATGGTGTCCAGGAAAATTGAAATCATAACCAATAAAACACTTGAAGTCGATCTGGAATTTACATGCCAGTTTTAGAAAAGTGAAAAGGACAACACTTGTCCGGTTTGTGGTAAAACCGATCGGGTCGTTCGAACAGCCTATGGACGTGTAGTTGTAGACTATTATGGAGGTGACACTGCGCGGATGAAGGCAAGAACAGTGGATACATCCTTTTACTACATGCAGGATCAAATTCCACCCTGTCATCCAAATTGGCATTGTAATCGCGACCATATTGAATTTTAAAGACTTGTGCAACTGAACATATTATCCAGATCAACGACCTATGAAAAACATGCGCGGATTTACACTGATTTTCATTCTACTGCTTTGCATCCGGTCGGCCGGACAATCCGATTTCAGGCCCGGATTCATTATGCCCACTCCCGGTGATTCGGTATCCGGCCGGATTGATTACCGGAACGACATTAAGAACATGAACCATTGTGTTTTCATGGACAGCTCCGGCAGGGTGACGAATTTCCGCCCTTTCAGCATCTTCGGATACCGTTTCACCGACGGGAAATTTTATATCTCCAAATACATTAAGAAAAAGGATGTTGTAACTCCCTCCTTTGTCGAATACCTGGTCAGGGGAAAGAAGAACCTTTATTATCAGCGGGATGAAACGGGCGCTCATTTTCTGATCGATTACCGCAACGATACGGTGATTGAAGTTGTTTACAAAGTGGATTACCTGGCGAAGGATGGTTTTGAGTATGTCGGCGAATCGAAACTTCACCAGGCTTACCTGAAAGCCTATTTTAAGGATTGCCCCGCCCTGGTGAAGGAGATCGATCGGATCACCGTTCCCGACATCAACAACATGGTTTCACTGACCCGGCAGTACCATCACCTGACCTGTGGGGACTCCGGTTGCGTGGTTTATTACAAGAAGCACTCCCGTTTCAGGGTCGATGTGGAATTCCGGATGGGTATGATCCTGTATCCGGAACTCGCTGATGAATATGAGTGGCAGTACGCCGGGCTGGCTCATTTCTGGCTTCCGCGGTCAAACGAGCGCATGTACCTCGTCACCGGCTTTATCTATGGCCCGCTGCATAACTACGGGAGTACGTATTCCATGCACAAGGTGCCGGTAAAATTCGAGTATGCTTTCCCTTTCAAAGTACTCAGTCCACGGATTGAAGCGGGTGTCAATTTCATGGTTCTGACAGAGAATAAAAGGCAGGCCGGGTTGAGTATCGATTTTCCTGTTTCTGCGGGAGTCCTTTTCACTCCCGTGCGTTTTATGGGTATCAATCTTTCTGTCGAAAGCGAGCTTTTCCCCTTTGTGGGGTTCGGGGAATTCAAGTTCGACCATTTTCTGACGGCCTATTCATTCAATGCCGGGATTTGTGTGAGGTTTTAGGAGGAGTACAACAGAAATTCACGAAAGGCATATGAAAACAACGGCTTTTATGTTGGCCATTTTAATGACTACTGTATCTCTGTTTGGTCAGAATAATAATCGGAATTATGATGTGCTCATTACAAAAGCGGACTCCCTTTACCGGAAAGCAGACTATAAGAAATCTGCTCTTGCGTTTTCTGACGCATTTAAAGTTCCTGACGCGAAAATAACAATGAACCATCGTTATAATGCAGCATGTTCCTATGCATTGGCAAACAATGCCGACAGCGCATTTGCCAATTTGAATTATATTGCGACATTCATGAACTACACCAGGTATTCACATATCATATCTGACCCGGATTTAAAGTCGCTATACGCGGATGGCAGGTGGAACCCGCTGATGGAATTGGTTAAAATCAATAAAGATAAAGCGTATGCTAAGTTAGACTTTATTACCCTGAATGGCTTCAAGGTTGAGGTATATGTTGCCGGCATGAAGAACAATCCAGGCGATAAACCTATAATTGTATTTGAGAACGGAATGGCCGACTCATACGATAGATGGAAACCAATCATAGATGAAGTTTCCAAAACAAATACTGTTTTTGCGTATAACCGTCCAAGGATTGGTGAGTCAGAAGACGACCATCTTTCTCCAACCACCGGGTATATCGTCGGCAATTTAAGGAAGATGCTGATAGAAAGAGGGTTGAAGCCGCCTTACCTGTTGGTGTCGCATTCTTTTGGTGGTGCATATATAAGAACGTTTGCTTCGCAGTACCCCAATGAAATAGCGGGTCTGATCTTTATAGACCCGGTTGATTTCACAAAAAAGGCAGGGATGGGTGAGCAGCCCTATCTGGAAATGGGGTTTACCAGGCATCAAATTGATTCTGCGTTTGGGAAACCGAATGAAATGTTCCTTGAAAAACTCTATGCAGAAATGCCAAAGTACTACGTGGAAGAAGTAAAAATATCAGTCCAGTTAACGCAAACCGAATTCAATGAATGTGACCGGAATCCATTGCCGGACGTGCCGGTGCATTTTATTATGGCAGGTGGTTATTCAGAATCAGGCGGCGATCATTCACCGCTGATTTGTGATTGGGAAAAGTTGTTTAGAGTTAGTGAGAACCTCAAAATGAAACGCTATCTCCAACTTTTATATCCACTGAAATACGGAAAGTTGTTTTATTGCTCAAAATCAAGCCATTTTATTCAAACAGACGATCCTGATTTAGTAATATCCAGCATAAAACTGGCTTTAGCTGATTACGAAAAGCTGCAAAGAGAAAATAAAACCAGCCGCTGACAAATATGTCTTCATGCCCGGTCTCGTTCGAGTCTGGTCACACGCGCTGTTTATGGCGTCAGTTCAGCCGGAAGAGCCTTATGAATCGAGAGTTTCACGCCTGCTCCCCGCCAGGGCGTAATAGAAAATATACAGGAACAGCGGCAGCGGCGCGAGGAACCCGGCGGCCATGCCGTAATGATCGGCGATCCAGCCCATGAACATCGGGAAGAGGGCGCCTCCCACGATCGACATTACCATGAACGAGGCGCCGCGCTGGGTGTCGGTGCCCAGGTCGCGGATGCCCAGCGCGAAGATGGTGGGGAACATCACCGACATGAAGAAGAAAACGGCAAACAGGGCGATGAGCGAGATCCAGCCAAGGTTGGCCGAGATCACCAGCAGTGCCGCCGAACAAAGCAACGCATACAGCGCCAGCAGCTTCGCGGGCTTCACCACCGCCATCAGGTAGCTGCTCCCCATCCTTCCTCCCATGAAGAGGGCGAAGCCGATGGAGAGAAACCACGGTCCGTATTTCACATCGAAATGGGGCGTTTGCCCCTCGTCCGTCACAAAGTTGATGAGGTAGCTGAACACGCCCGTCTGCGCGGCTACGTATGCCAACTGCGCCAGCACACCCAGAACGAAATGACGGCGCCGGAACAGCGGGGGATGTGCGGTCCCTGCCGTGGCCCTGTCATCCTCGGCCGGCCTGGCAGCTTCCTCACGGATTTCGGGCAGCGGGGTGCGGTAGATAAGGTAAAACACCAGCATCACCGCGCCGCCGATGAGGGTGTAGGGGAGGATGAGCGACTGCAGCTTCTCGTCAGGCGTCACCCCCTGGTTGCCGTAGATCGCCAGCCCGATGATCGGTCCAACCACCCACGCCAGCCCGTTGAACGACTGCGCGAAGTTGATGCGCCGCTCGGAGGTCTCCTGTGGCCCCAGCCGGATGGTATAAGGATTGGCGGCGGTTTCCAGCGTGGCAAGCCCGCATCCCAGCAGGAAGAGGCAGGGGAGGAAAACCCAGAAGGAGGCAAAGACCGTCGTGCCGGCGATGAGGAAAGCCCCGGCGGCAAACAGACCGAGTCCGAGCAGGATGCCCTTCTTGTATCCGAATTTCCGCATGAAGAAGCCGGCCGGGAGCGCCATGCCGAAATAGGCGCCGTAGAGTGCAAACTGGATCAGCCCCGACTGCGCCTTCGTCATCTGGAGGATCAGCTGGAAATGCTTGTTGAGCGTGTCGACCAGCCCGTGCGCCAGCCCCCAGAGGAAGAAGAGGGAGGTGACGAGCAGGAACGCGCGGCGGAATTCGCGGGTGGTGAGGGTGGGATGGGTCATGGCGTGCTGTTAAATGTTGCTTTTCCTGCGGATCCGGATGCGGACGGTGCCTTCGGGCGGACGGGCGGTCACCAGGATCAGGTAGCCGCCACCCCCTGCGCCGGAGAGTTTCCAGCCGGCCGCACCGTCGCGGTAACGGGCAATAGCGTCGTAGATATCTTCGCCGGCCATGTTGGGGAACATCGCCACCTGGGCTTCGAACGAACGGCGGAACGCGTCGCCGAAAGCCGCCAGGTCCCTGGCCAGGATGGCATTCCAGCAGTTGTCCGCCGCATTGGCCAGCACTTTGGCCTTCACCGGGTTGATGTCGGTGCCGGCGAGCACGTCGTACTGCTTCACCCGTGGCCCGAGGGTGACGAGGCACAGGTGCTCCTCGATCCAGCACAGGATATCTTCGTTGTGCACCTGTTGGATGCGCGAAGGCCAGTAGGAGCCGGGCTCGTAGTAGAGATAGTTGAGTCCCGGCAGGACGATGCCAAGCGAATCCTGCGACCCTGCGATGATGCCGGTGCCGGGAGGGTTTTCGAAACTGAAGAGGACCCTGGCCAGGTGCCCGGGATCGCCGTGAGGCAGTTCGTGGTGCCACAGTTCGATGGCTTTGCGGCGCGTGCTGGAGGCCATCCCGCTGCGGTCGTTGAATTCGACGGTCGGCTCGATGCTGATGGTCAGCACCGGTCCGGGGTGGTGTTTGGAAACATAGGGCTGGTCGAGCCATCCCCCGGCGAGATCGATGCGGAAGGGGATGGTGCATTCGGTGCGCAGCAGGGTGGTCGACCGGGCCGGCAGTCCCTGGTGGGGAAGCCGTTTCAGCACCTTGTATTCGATGCCCGACTCGTGGCAGAGCGCCTCCTTGGCCGGCGTGTGGCCCTCTTCGTTCACGATGAAGACGTCTGGCCGGATCTCTTTTAGTTCCTCCAGGAAGTCGAGGATCCCCGACCCTTTGTTGATGCGGCATTCGTGCACGCACGACAGGGCGTCGAGGAGGTATTTGCGTTCTTTCTCTGGGTACACGGGGTAGCGCCCCTTAAGCTGGGCGATGGTTTCGTCGGAGCCGATGCAAACGTGCACATTCCCGTAGCCGGCGGCCTCCTGCAGGAAGGCGACGTGGCCGCTGTGGAGCATGTCGAAGCAACCCGACACGAAGACCTTTTTCGGGCGTTCGGGGCCGTTGCTTTCCGTGTGGAAGACCTCCTCCATCGGGTGGGCCGATCCGGTGAGCGGTGCGAGGACCGACCGGTGCTTTTCTTCGATGGCGAGGTACAGGAAGTGATGGTCGTATCCGTTGAATATCTTCATGATCAGGGGGATCCCTGGATCTTTCAATACGTAGTCAAGGATATCTTTCCAGCCGGGGTTTGCTGCTCCTGCGGGTGCGATGAAGGCCATCCGGAGGGCACCGGGCAGGGGTTCGTATTCCTCTCCGTAGCTCATCACCGGTTCGAGGGCCGCCCACCATTCGCCCTCTTTCCGTCCTTCCACCGGTTCCTGCATCGGGTCGGTAAGGAGCCACCACTGGCGGGTGGTTTTGTCGGCCGCCATGGCTTTCATGCCGGCCGCAAAATCGGATCCTTCGTAAACCATGTGACTGAAGAGGAGGTCGCCGCTGAGGAAGATGGTGTAGTTGCTGATCCCTGACCGGGCGATTCGCTGCAGCACGCCGGGGAAGGTGTTGCGGTGGAGGGCGATGTATCGTTCGCGGTATTCGGGTTTCAGCCGGATGACGGAGGCAAAGGTCTGCGGTGGGTGGTTCATCGGGGAGTGGAAAATTGTGGCTGCAAGTTAATCAAATCCCTTTTTCGTATAATCCACTTTTTACCACACTTGAAGGCATAACAGGTCATCCGGTCGGGCAACGGTGTGGTCGGTTTTCACTGTCTGGCTTGCCGACGTAGCGGAGCAGGTGTTGGCAGGAGTACCCACCCCGCCAACCACCAAAGGTGTTTGGCTGCCCCCTCCCTGCCGGCAGGTATAGTAGTAGGAGTAGGGGTACAGGTACCCACCCCCGCCAACCACCAAAGGTGTTTGGCTGCCCCCTCCCTGCCGGCAGGGAGGGGGCCGGGGGGTGGGTACTTCTCCCAGAATCACTTTTATCAGGAATTTTTTTTCAACAATGCTGTCACTTTTTTTGTTTTCCCCGATTAAGCAGAAAAACATGCTCTATTCAGAAATTAAAGTACTTGCCAGAATGCTTAGAAAGAATCAGACCTGTTCGGAACAGGTTCTTTGGAAAAGAATCCGCGATCGTCAAATTGAGGGGTATAAATTTCTTCGGCAACATCCCATCATTTACGACCGCAGAGGGAATGACCTGAATTTTTTCATTCCTGATTTTTACTGTCCCGAAAAACGATTGATTATTGAAGTGGATGGAAGTATCCATAAATGGACGGTTGAATATGATCGTTGGAGGGAAAAAGTATTGAAAAGGCAAGACTTACGGATTCTGCGAATAAGAAATTCCGAGTTGGATAAGATCGACGAGGTGGTTGAACGGATACGCCTTGAGTTGATGCGGTAGTGATACCCCCTCCCTGCCGGCAGGGAGGGGGC
>DAONFN010000044.1:0-12730 GCA_035403625.1 Bacteroidales bacterium | reverse complement strand
AAGTGGGTGGAATACTCCAAGGCGAAGGATGAGATGTTCTCCTATACCGACACCAAGCAGTCGCCCTGGTTCGTCGTGGAGGCCGACGACAAGCGCCGTGCCCGGCTCAACTGCATCAGCCATCTTCTCAGCCAGATCCCTTACCTCGAAGTGCCCCGCGAGACCATCGTTCTTCCCCCGCTCACCAAAGATAAGTCTTACGTCCGTCCCCCAATGTCGGAGCAGACCTTCGTGCCCGACCGGTATCAGAGTTAAAGGGAACCCGTTACTTTGTCACCATGAACCTGTAAATGGTGGTTTCCGCAAATTTCTCACCCGGCTTCAGGATCGTGTTGGGAAAGGAGGGCTGGTTGGGTGAATCGGGGAAGTGCTGCGTTTCCAGGCAAAGTCCGTAATGTTTGGCATACACTTTCCCGCCTTTTCCGGTGATCGTTCCATCGAGGAAGTTACCTGAATAGAACTGGACACCCGGCTGCGTGGTGAGCACCTCGACTTTCCGGCCGGTACGGGGATCTTCGATGGTAGCCGCTAGGGCGAGTTGGCCCGGATTCTTTCGCAGCACGTAATTGTGATCATAGCCACCCTCTACCAGTGCGATCCGTTCACCTACCGCATGCGGGGTGTTGAAATCCATCGGAGTACCCGCCACCGGAGGAAGTTCACCGGTCGGGATGAGTTCACTGTTGACGATGGTGTAACGGTCGGCTGCAAGGGTCAGAAGATGACCCAGAATGCTGGTATCGGCCCCGCTGAGGTTAAAATAGGTGTGGTTGCAAAGGTTCACCGGGGTGGGAGCGTCGGTCTCCGCTTCTATCAGAGTCGTCAACTGGTCCTGTTCATCCAGTGTATAAGTCACTTTCACTTTCAGGTTTCCGGGATACCCTTCTTCGCCATCCTTGCTGAGGTAGGTCAGTTCAAGGCCCACCCGTGCGGAATCCGAAATCTCTTTCGCATCCCATACTACTTTATCAAAACCTTTAAGTCCTCCGTGCAACGTATTGTTCCCATTGTTTATAGCTAATTTATAAACCTTGCCATCCAGGGTGAAGGTACCCTTCGCAATGCGGTTGGCCACCCGGCCCACGATCGCCCCGAAGTAGGGGGTCACCTTCTGGTAGCCGCCGAGGCTGTCGTATCCGAGTACGATATCCCCGGACTTCCCGTTTTTATCGGGCATAAGGATGGAGGTAATGATCCCGCCGTAGTTGGTGATCTTCACAGTGATGCCATGGCTGTTCGTGAGGGTGTAGAGGAATACCTCTTTCTGGTCGGCGGTGCCGAACGGTGCTTTCATGATGTTCAGGGTTGAGGTTTCATTTTTTGCTGGTCCGGACGACCCGCAGGAAAACAGACCGGCTGCCAGAACAAAGGCACCGATCGCTCCGAAAAATCTTTTCATATGATAACCTGTTTCTTATCGACAAACCTAGCAAAATTCCCGCTTCCCGGCAACGGATTTTTTTATTTTTGCGGCCTATGAACAAGGTTATTCTCCTCACCGGCGCCTCCTCGGGACTCGGCGCCGCCATGGCACTGGCATTGGATAAGGCGGGCGACCGGCTTGCCATCGCTGCGAGGCGCACCGAACGGTTGCAGGCCCTGGCAACGCACATGCATGAACCCCTGGTACTGACAGCCGATCTCTCCCGTGAAGAAGACGCCCGGGAGATCGTCCGGGCCACGGTAAAGCACTTCGGCCGTATCGACGTGCTCATCAACAATGCCGCCAGCATCATCGTCGACCACAGCGCATCCGTATCACCGGCCGACATGCTGACTGCTTTCCGCACCAACCTGATCGCGCCGATGGTCGCGACACAGGAAGCCCTCGGGTTCATGCGCAGGCAGGGGAGAGGCCACATCATTAACGTGGGATCGCCGGGGTTTATGGTCGGTGTTCCCTTCTATGCACCCTATGCCACCACAAAGGGGGCGCTGACCGGGTGGACCCGCACACTCCAGGCGGAGTGGGCCGGTTCGGAAATCGTGGTCAGCGAGTTCTTCCCGGGGTACTGCAAGGTCGACTCACCACCCGATTCACGGATCGGACCGGTGGAGCAGGATTTCATCATGGCCGAAAAGCAGCCCTTCCTGTCGAAGTATTTCACCCGTCCTGCCACACCCGGGAAGATCGCGAAACTGATGGTAAGTCTGGTAGAGAAACCCCGGCCGCTGGTCTATTCCGGGTTTGAGGTGCACCTCGGGGCGTTTATCGCCAACCTAACCCGGATCCGGATCCGTATCGGCCACCAGATGGCGGTGAATGCCAGGAATAAAATGGCGAAATGGTGAAATGGCAAAATATCGAAATACAAACAGATAAGATATGAGGCAGATAATTCCGTTGAAGGAGAGGAAAGCAGATTGGTTTTACCTGGCTTTCTTTGTGTTGAATCTGGTTTACATCACCTATATCGTGGATCTCGAACAACTGGTGATCGCGGATCCGTTCAATTTCAAATATCCGGCCTGGCCGTTGCCCTTCCTGGTCGATATGGTGCACTGGTGGGGCGGTCATTTCGATCCGCTGCAGATGGCC
Source organism: Bacteroidales bacterium (assembly GCA_035403625.1). GTDB lineage: Bacteria > Bacteroidota > Bacteroidia > Bacteroidales > FEN-979 > CAIVAT01. Next base: position 10,191 of record DAONFN010000044.1, on the reverse strand, counting down.
CGGCCGCCCTGGTGGAAAGCGACGATCTGGCTCGACGCCGTGCTGTTCGGACCTTATTACGCCGTGGCGATCTATGCGTTTATCAAGGGTAAAGACTGGATCCGGATCCCGACGATCATCTATTCGTGCATCCTCTTCACCAACGTATTCATCATCATGAGCGAAGAGTACTTCGGTCCGCACGCCTCACCGGCGCCCTTTATCGTCAGCCTCGCCAATGCGCCGTGGTTCTTCATACCGGTATTCCTGGTGTGGAAGATGTGGAAGAGAGGGCATCCGTTCACAAGAATCACCCCAGCCGGGCATTGACCGACGCTACCGTTTGCCGGAACTTCGTCATTTCAGCAGGATCAACCGGCCGGGCGGGCGGCGACTCCAGCTTCAGCGGATCAGTGGGAGTGCCATTTTTATAGACCCGGAAATCGAGGTGAGGACCGGTCGACAGCCCGCTGCTGCCTACGTAGCCGATTACTTGACCCTGCGACACATGCATCCCGGCCCGGATCCCTTTGGCATAACCCGAAAGATGCGCATAGCTGGTCATGAACGTGGAATTGTGCCGGATGGTGATCTGCCGCCCGTATCCGCCATGGAAACCTGCCTCCTTCACGATGCCGTCGCCCAGCGCCACCACAGGGGTGCCGCGCGGGGCCGCATAATCTACGCCGAAATGGGGGCGGGCAATGCGAAGGATCGGGTGCATCCGCGCGCGGGTGAACCGCGAACTGATCCTTGAGAATTTCAACGGCGCCTTCAGAAACGAACGCTCGAGACTTTGCCCGTTCTCATCAAAATAGGCCGGTTTGCCGTTCTGCTCAAAATGATAGGCACGGAACTCTTTCCCGCTGTGGGTGAATCGGGAACCCAGGATCCGGTCGATACCGATCATCTTTCCATCCACATACACCTCCTCGTAGATGACCTTGAAATAGTCGCCTTTCTGCAACCCGTAAAAATCAATGGTCCATGCATATACATCCGACAACGAAAGGGCAAGCTGGATGTCCAGCCCGCGTTCGACAAAGCAGTTCCAGAGCGAAGAGGTGATGGTTCCCGAGTCGGTTTTGACCTTCCGGTCCACCTTCTTGCTTTCACGGTAAACCCGCAAAGTGTCGCGCAGGTCGAAAACCACAAAGTCGATGGGATTGATCTCGTAAACAAAGTACAAAAGCCTTGCGGCTGAATCGTCGGAGAGTATCCGTGCATAGGTATTCCCGGCTTTTATCTTCCTCAAATCGAAGATGTCAGCCGAAGCCTTTGCCATGCGATCGACCGTTTCGTTCCCGGCGTGGTCAGAAATCAGCGTTCCGAGATTCTGGTTGCTCCCTACTGTCCCGTGGATGACCTTCAACCCTGTCAGCTTGATCCCATAAGCTTCTTTTTCAACGACAACGGGCTTGGGCGGAATATACTCCCGGGTGCGTTGATAGTAGATATAAAGGCCTGCTGCTCCTGCAACGGACAGGACAACAAAAAGGGCGAGGAGAGAAGTTTTCCAGAGTTTTACGGTGGCCATAGATCAGGGAGTGAAATGAATGCGGATCAGCACGATCTCCGGCCGGTTACCGATCCTCACCGGAGGTCCCCAGGTGCCGAAGCCGAGAGATACATAAACGTGGGTGTTGCCTTTTTTCTTGTACCCGCTGCTTACTTCGTACATGGCCAGGGTAATATAGTTGAATGGCCAAAGCTGACCGTGATGGGTATGCCCCGAAAGTTGCAGGTCGGCGCCCTGCTCTTCAGCCTGCTCGAGATGAAACGGCTGATGGTCGAGCAGGATGACAGGCTTCGTACGGTCAATCCCCGACATGATCTCCGCCAATTCTTTTCGCTCTTTCCCGGAAAAGCGGGGCCGGTCCCGGTCTTCGCGGCCGACCAGGTAAAGCCCCGGCTCGATATACACTGCAGTATCGCGAAGCATCGTCAAACCGTGATCCCAGAGGTACTGAACGGCTGCTTCCGCGCCGCCGATGTATTCGTGATTCCCGGTGATGGCATATACCCCGTACTTCGCCCGGATCCGGGTCAGGTTCGTCCCCAGGTCGCGACGGATCACCGGGGCAAGATCTTCATCCACCACATCGCCGGCAAAGAGCACCAGGTCGGGATCAAGGCCGTTGATCGTCTCCACCAGCCGGTTCGCTTTCCGCTTGGCAATGATCGTCCCGAGATGGATGTCGGAGGCCATGACTACCTTGAGCTCACGGATCCCTGGCAGGGCTTTTCTGACCGTTATGTCCATCTCCCGAATCTTCGGAATGCGGGCATTGATAAATCCTCCGGCGACTACCATGGTGACCAGACCAGTCACCGTAATAAGGGCGACCATCTTGGTTTTTTGATAATCGGCATAAAAGAATTCCGGGAAAAACGGGATAAAATGGTTGATGAGCCGGGCCAGATCGATCATTACCAGGGCCAGAATAAAATAGAGCATGAAAGCCAGCCAGAACGATCCGATCCAGGTGATGACCTCCGTAAAACCGCAGGGATAGGCCCGTTCCAGAATCCGGGCCAGAACGAACGTAGCGGCAATCGACCAGAAGCCTACAATATACCAGGCTCTTACCGGTGATGCGAGAGGGATAGCCTGTAATCCCCTGACGAAAATATAGGTATTGACCAGTCCGTAGACGGTCAGCACGATCGAAAAGAAGATGAGGAAGAAGGTTGCTTTCAAGGCAGGTTGGTGTAATCTGAAATTTCTCGCCAAAGATACCGCTAATCAAAATATCTTCTAAATTTGTTTACTATAAGCGAGGGATCAGGTGGCAGGGTGATACATTTATAGAAAAAACTGAGAATTAACTTCATTTGAAATTATGATCGACACGGGATTTGTGCTTAGCTGGATTGACTATCTGGTCATGATCGTCTACTTCGCTTTTGTGCTGGGTATCGGGTGGGCGTTAAAGCGTTTCATGAAGGACGCCAATGCGTTTCTGGAAGCCGGGCGTTCGATGCCTGCATGGGTAGCCGGACTGGCATTTATATCAACCAATCTTGGGGCGCTCGAAGTGATGGGGATGACCGGATCGGGGGCAAAATATGGAATGCTGACCACCCATTTCTACTGGATCGGTGCCATCCCGGCCATGGTATTTCTTGCCCTGTTCATGATGCCGTTTTACTACGGCTCGAAAGCCCGGTCGGTCCCGGAATACCTGAAATTACGATACGATGAAAAGACCAGGGGCTTGAATGCCATACTTTTTGCGGTGATGACGATACTGGCCTCGGGTATCTCCATGTACGCACTGGCGATCCTGATGGAAAAGGTGCTGGGCTGGAATTTCCACCTCAGCCTCCTGCTCTCTGCGGCGATCGTACTGGCCTATACATACCTGGGGGGATTATCATCGGCCATCTACAACGAAGTTCTCCAGTTTTTCATCATCGTGATCGGGTTGCTGCCGATCGTTTTACTGAGCCTGAAGGACCTGGGAGGCTGGCACGGCATGCAGGAGCAACTGGCGCCCATTGTAAGCGGAAAAGGATTTGCCCCTGATACCTGGACCACCACCTGGAAGTACACCGGCGAAGCCAAAGCCAACCCGATGGGGGTAGAGTGGTACGGGATCTTCGCCGGACTGGGATTCGTGCTGTCTTTTGGGTACTGGTGCACCAATTTCCTGATCGTGCAACGGGCTATGTCGGCCGAATCAACCACCGCAGCACGCAACACCCCGCTCATCGGTGCCCTTCCGAAAATGTTCATCCCCTTTCTCATCATCGTTCCCGGGATCGCAGCGCTGGTGCTGATGAACACTCCCGGTAAAGGATTCTCCCTGCCGGTCAATGAGGCGGGTCAACCCATTTGGGACTACACGATCATCATGCTGCTGAAGCAATACCTGCCCGCCGGCGTACTCGGACTTGGGATCACGGCGCTCCTGGCCTCGTTCATGTCGGGAATGGCAGGGAACGTCTCCGCATTCAACACCGTGTGGACCTACGACATCTACCAGAGTTACATCCGGCCGGTGACAGCCGACAAAGCCTCCGATGACCGCCATTACCTCAAGGTTGGACGCATGGCCACTATTTTCGGTGTGGTCGTCAGTATCGGCGCGGCTTACCTGGCCAGCATGTTCGGCAACATCATGGACTTCCTGCAGACCATTTTCTCGATGATCAATGCGCCGCTCTTTGCCGTGATTTTCCTGGGGATGTTCTGGAAACGAACAACGGGGCATGCTGCCTTCATCGGGCTCCTGGCCGGGTTCCTCGTCGCACTGATGCACCACGGGATCACCTTCCCCGAAGGGGCCGACACCCTTGTCAAGGGAGGCTGGATCTGCAAATGCCATGCCTATCCAGTTGAGATGGCGCAAAACTTCTGGACGGCCATCTATGCATGCGCCACCAGCGCCTTGGTCACCGTCGGCCTGTCGTTTGCCACCCGGCAAAAGAAGTCTGACGACGATCTGAGGGGCCTGGTCTATTCGCTCACCCCGAAACTGGCCGAATCGCATGAGCCCTGGTATCGCCGCTCCACCACCCTGGCCATCGTGGTCCTTCTCATCGCCACTGTATTAACCGTATTATTCTGGTAAAGAGATGAATGCCCGACGACATTCGCAACGAAATTAAACCAACAACTCTATGGGTATCGACATTAAATTACCGATCGGTCTGATGTTCAGCATCCTCGGATTCATCCTCACCCTTTTCGGGATCTTCACCGGATCGGATGCATCGATGTACAGCCGCTCGCTGGGCATCAACGTCAACCTTTGGTCGGGAGCCGGCATGCTGGTCTTTGGGCTGATCATGCTGGCGCTTGCCATCCGCAGCCGGAAATCAAAAACGACCTGATATGAGCCCTATTCACCAGGCCTTCCTGAAAACCCCGATCGGTTATGTCGAGGTCACAGGATCGGAAAATGGGATTTCGTCCCTGCACTTCCTCGACTTCAGGGTAAGGCCCCGGCCCGCCCCGCCGCAACTCCGGACCTGCATCACCCAACTGGAAGAGTACTTCCACGGAACACGAAAAGAGTTTGACCTCAAACTCGATCTCCAGGGCTCGGAATTCCAGCTCCGGGTATGGGACGAACTGCAAAAGATCCCATACGGAACGGCGATCACTTACCATGAACTGGCGCAGAGGATCGGCAATGTAAATGCTTTCCGGGCAGTGGGAGGAGCGAATGGACAGAACCCGGTTTCCGTGATCGTTCCCTGTCACCGTGTAATCGGGTCGAATGGAAGGCTGGTAGGCTACCGGGGAGGACTGAAACGGAAAAAGTGGTTACTGGAGCATGAACATGCCTTTGTTCAGCGGGATCTGTTTTACGGGAAACTTTAGCGGATTCCTGGTTAACACACCACGTTTTTACTTTTCCATATTCTCTTTACCATTTAAGATTTCATCCCAATGAGGTTTGGTTTGTGGTTACCGGTCGCTTTTGTCCTGCTTTGCGTTTTCGGCTTTACAGGCCAGGGCCAGGAAAATAACTGGAAGATTCGTTTTGGAAAAGAGAATGCCGGCTTCATCAAATCCCTGCAAAACGAGGGCAGGCAGATGGATCTTCCGAAATCACTACCCTTCTTCTCTGTACTGATCGACAGTATTCCCAATATTTTAGGGGATCAATGGAACTCCACCGTAAAAAACGATACCCTGTTCTTTGCATTCTCCGACTCGCTTCGTGGCTGGGCAGCGGAGGACAGGAGTTTCATCCATGGGACGAAGATCACCCTCCGCTTCATAAACACCGGTAAACAAAATCACCGCGTCGAAAACCTGGTGCCCCTGGGTGAAAGTCGCGATAAAGTGTACATCACGGCGGCAGGATCGAAAGATTGGCCTCAGTATCTCTGCCGGTCGAGGCTTTACCTACCCGGCCAGGGACCGATCGGTGTCGTGCTGCCCGACAACGTCTGGCACCTGGGTTTTGCCACCCTGCCGGTAAACGATTCCCTGTCTCTTACGGCCCTGGCCCGCCGGGGCAACCGGGACAAAGAAAGAACGGAGATCGACCGTTGGTCGGTCACCCTGAAACCCGGCGGATGGGCCGAATACTCCTGGTACGCAGAAGTTCACCGGGGCGGCTGGCACGAGGCCCTGAAGAGGGTGTTTCAGGAACGGTGGGTGTACGACCTTGAATCGTTTAACGACAGCCTGTTCCGGAGAAAGGACCTGGGATGGATGAAAAATTCCTACCTGATGTTGCTCCAGTTTGCCTGGGATAAAAAGTACTTCGATTACCGGACGCAGACCCGGACCTTTTACAATGATCTCTTTGAATATGATTCGCTTACAGGCGGTTATGACATATTCACCCTGTGGCCCACCTGGCCCCGGCTGGGCCTTGACCAGCGCAACCAGTGGGATATGTACCGCGACTTGCCGGGAGGGCTGACGGAATTAAATAAGCAATCGGAATTCTGTCATTACAAAAAGAAAAAATTCTTCATCTCGTATAACCCCTGGGATGAGGGCACAAGAAAGGAAGACCAGATGAAAGGGCTGGAAGAACTGCTCCGGGCCACCAATGCCGACGGGGTGGTATTGGATACCCGGGGTGCCTCCAGCAGAGAACTGCAGGCTGCGGCCGACCACGTAAAACCAGGTATCATAATGTACAGCGAAGGGATGGCCATTCCCAAAGACATGCCGGGCATTGTTTCAGGCCGGGTCCATGACGCACTGGTACTGCCACCGCCTCTCAATCTGAACAAGCTCATCAAGCCCGACTTCGCCATCTTCAGAGTACTGCAACTGGCCGATGACCGGCTGCACCGGGAACTGGCGATCGCCTTCTTCAACGGGTACGGGGTGGAGATCAACACTATGCGCCCGGGCAGACCGGACTGGATGAAGGAGGAATTCGCTTACCTGGGAAGGACAACCCGCATCCTCCGCGAAAACAGCGCGGTTTTCCATAATGACCGTTTCTACCCACTAGTTCCTTCCCTGGTCGATTCCATCTGGGTAAACCGCTGGGAAGCTCCTGGAAAAGTGATTTATACCTTGTACAGCGCCAATCCGCGGGGCTGTCAGGGGCCGTTGCTGGATGCCGCGGATGTCAAGCCGGGTGATCATGTCGTCGATTTATGGAATTATAAAGAAATCATCCCGGAAAAACACCGCGGAAAGAAGGTTATCAGCGCCAGGGTCGATCCGTTCGACCGTGCCTGGCTAAATAGCCGCCGGGAAGGAAATTGCGGTTGCATCGGGATTTTCCCGGAACTCATACAGGCAGAAATGAAGGACAACATTCTTGCACTCCACACACCTCCGGGAATCATCGTCCTTTCGGCCGGTTCCCCTTCATATGGAAGGGAAAGCGTCACCCTCCCCGGGGGAAACCACACCATGGCCCTGCTTGACTATTTCCCGGATACCCTTTCCAGACTGGTCATTCAGTTATTCGATTCCACTGAACTTATCGACGAACGGATTCTCCTGTTTGACAGGAAGCAAGGAAGTCCTGCCACTGCCTCCCTGCCGTTGGTGCACGTTGGAAAAGCGACCGGAACGCCCGGGAAGATCAGCGAACCTTTTGCAACCCCGGTGGCCAAGACCCTGCCGGCCGGAATGGCCGAGGTTCCGGCCGGAATGTTTCGGTTTTATACCAAACGTGATCCGTCAACCCTCGATCCATTCATCGCATTCCCCGACTTCCATGATACGGTAACCATCAACATGCCCCGCTTTTGTATGGATGTGACTCCCGTGACGAACGATGATTACCGGAATTTCATCCAGTCAGGCAACTATCACCCGACCGATACTTCCGCCTTCCTCCGGCATTGGAAAGGAGGTGCCCCCTTACCCGGAACGGAAACCCAACCGGTTGTTTTTGTGAACCTTGAAGATGCAGACGCGTATTGCAAGTGGGCCGGGAAAAGACTTCCTACGGAGCAGGAATGGCAGTATGCAGCCCAGGGTACCGATATGCGGAAATACCCGTGGGGAAACGGGATGGATTCAACCCGCTGTAATTATAACCTGAACCGGCCGACCGACGTCAGGCAATTCGCCGGCGGAGCCAGTCCGTTCGGTATTCTTGATATGGTTGGCAATGTATGGCAGATGACCTCCGATGTGTATGACAACGGCAGCTACTATTTCACGATTCTTCGGGGGGGAAGTTACTACCATCCGAAAGAGAGCATCTGGTACGTAACAGGAGGACCGTTGCCGGCCGATCATCCGGAGATGTTGCTGCTCCTGTCACCCGGGCTGAACCGGAATGCCACCGTAGGTTTTCGCTGTGTGAAAGACATGAACTGATGCCGTGACCGGGAGGGTAAGAGTTGAAGCCTATCTCTTCAGCAGCCAGGCATCCTTGTAAACCTTCTTCACTTCCCGGAGCTGCATCATAACTACCTTTTTATCTGGAGATTCGAATGCTGATAACCGGATCTTGCCATCCTGGTCAAGTACTTTGGCCAGGGGGTAACCCGTCTCACGCAAACCGGCGGCAATCTTCTCGGCGGAGTCCTTTTTCAGGTTTGTTTTAATCACAATGTAGTAGGTGGACAACAGGCTGTCGGGTTTGACCGGGATTGTGTCCGGCACTGTCGCCGGTTTTACGGATGGAGGAACCGGACGGGTTGCGGGTTCGGGGTTCGGTTTTGGCGTTGTCTGTGGTTTGGCCGGTTTGGCCGGGATGGCCGCTTTTACCGGCAGGTCGGTATCCGGATCGGGAAGTTCTCCAAACCAGGCACAGGCATAGTTCTCAAATACGGCCAGTCCGATGGCATTCCATGTACGGCCCAGCCATTTGCCCTGATTCAGCAGGAAGTCATTGAAATACTCTTCATTTCTCCATACGGAAAAGACCGTATCAGCAACAAGTGGATTATTTTCCCAGTAAACAATCTCGTACGCTTTTCCGGGATAACGGGTCAACTCACGGGGTTTGTCCCACACCGAATTCTTTTTGGTTTCATCTGCCGGGTAACAAAAGGGAGTCCACGATCCTTTATCGGACCAGGAATGAAAATTGCAGGTGCCACGGTCGGGGTGATGAAGGAAAAGATCCTTGGCGTGGACCATAGCCACATAGCATAAGGAACGGGAAAGGGCAACGGGTGGTAACTGGTTTTCGCTACGGTAAGCATTCACTTTTCGGTACAGGAAGGTCACAGCGGAATCGATTCGAAAGGAAGGGGGGACAGGCGGGCCCTGTTTTACCGGCTTCTGGGCCGGTGATGCCACGCTTATCAGCGCCAGGACTGCCAATGCCGTTATTTTCCCTGAAACCACTGATAAAAGACTTTTCATTTTTTCAGGATCTGGTCAGATACTCCCTTCTCACTGATGATCAGCCGTTTCTCCCGGTCTGTCAGCCGGGCATAAAAACCATAAGCACCGAAGTTATTCTCGATCTTTAACAGCAACGTGTTCCAACCGGGCCGGAGCGACAAGTCCACCTTGTCCTGATCCGGTTCAGCAAAACGCTCTCCTAAAAACCGGTAAATCGCTTTCCCGTTCAGGAAAACCTTGATCCCGTCGTCGGACCCGAAATAGAGGGTGGTCCGCACAGCCTCAGGCGAATAGATGTAGGTCAAGGCATAAGAGACCACCATCTCATTCGGTATCACCTTGTCCGTCAACGAAATATATCCATCCTCGCCGGTCATCACCGGGCTCCATCGCAACGTTTTTCCACCGGTCAGCGGGTATTCCTTTACCAGATCAATACTTCTCTCCGGAAAATAAACGGAATCAAGGCCACGCCGGCTTTCTCCGTATCGTCTCGGGTTCGGGAAGGGACCGATGACTGACCACGCGGGAATAAACACTCTCTTGGGTTCAAGCCTAATTCCGTCAAGACCAATGTTATATCCCTTTGAAAGAGGGGCTTTACCCGAGATGACAAATTTCAGGTTCAGCGAAGATCCGGTGATATGAATGTTCCCGTAATCCAATGTCCCGTCGGGTAGTAAGGAAGGCGAATATCCCGTAAGAGTCCCGATGCTGACATTGTTGATAAACACCTCTGCATCACCGTAATCGGGGCCCCGGGTGTAATACAGGGTCATCCTGTAATCCTGTTCTTCCAGGCTGCCTATTTCGGCGCTGAAGGTGCCATTTGCCTTCCCTTCAATCAGCACCTGTGCATCTCCACCCCAGTCGGGTCCTTCGTCCGACATATCCATGACCCGGGTCTTCAGGCCACTGGTGTTCAGCCGGAGGCGTTCCGCTTCAAACATCCTTACCGGTTTTACAAT